>JBEKVG010000186.1:0-5923 GCA_049514195.1 Anaerolineales bacterium
GCCAGGAGAATCAGCGGAACCAGGACACCCAGGAGGAAAGGGTTGCCTAATTTTAGCAACTGTTGCACCCATAGGAAGAACCAGGGTGCGCGTGCGTTGGTAAGGTCAGCACTGGTGCTGGTCAGGGGAGGGGTAATCGGTGCAGGCCAGAAGATGGACAGGAGCACCAGGATGATTGCAGCTACCGTCATCAGCAACATCTCGCGCCGGACCAGTTCAAAGCGGCTGATCCGTTCGTCGTCCTGCCGCAGTGCCGGAGGCGGGACAGCAATGCCACCATCCCGGCGGATGCGGAAGATATGCCAGACGACGGCGATGATCATTGCCAGCGTCAGGCCAAAAGTATGCCAGGAGTAAAAACGGATCAGGGCAGCCGAGCCGAGTTGCACACCGCCAATGACAAACTCATACAGGCTGTTTCCGATGCCCGGAACTGCCTTAAGGAGATTGGTCCCCACCACCAGCGCCCAACTTGTCCCAAGGTCCCAGCGCAGGATATAGCCGGTGAAATCCAGCGCCAGGGTCAGCATCAGCATGGCCAGCCCAAGCAGGTAGTTAAAGCGACGAGGCTTCTTGTAAGCACCGGTCATCGTAATGCGAAGTAAATGGATGAAAAGCACGAGGACGAGCGCCTGCGCGCCCCAGTAATGCAGATTGCGGATCAGTCCGCCATAGGGCACAAAATGGGCGATGGTTTGTATTGAGATGGTTGCCTGGTCCGGCTGGGGGATGTAGTAGAACATCTCCAGGATGCCTGTCACCAGGAGTACCAGGCATAGGAAGATTGACAATCCGCCGGTTCCGAGGGTGTAACGCCAGCGCGCTTGCGCAGCAGGGATGGTGGGCGGGTGCAGGTGGTGCAGGAAGTTGGGTCGTGTGCGCGCTGGTGCGGGTGGGTTGAGCGCATCTGTCCCACCGGAAGGAACAACGGCGGCTTTACGTTTGGCTAAAGTCTGCAGGACCATTACCAAAGCAACCAGGGCGAGCAGCGCGGCCAGGATGAGTTCTCCAAATTGGTCGTTCGGATTGGCGGCCACAAGCTGGTGCACTTGAATGGCCGAGCCATCAGTGGAATCCAGGACAACCCCCTGCGGCAGAGACCCATTCATATTAAGAATGTAAGCAGTAACAGCCCAACCCTTTTGCGGCGTGAGCGAGTCGGGCTTCCACCAGGGCATGGTAACCACGATGTAATCATAGAGCTCCTGGGCGGTGTTATAAGTGGTCAAGCTACCGGGTCCGGTCATAGCTGGAGGCAGGCGATCGCGTGGAATGATAAATCCATCCGGAGGGTGATTGGCGGTATGACACCTGGAGGCCCAGCAATTCTGATCCTCACCGTAGACGGCGCGCCACTCATTGGTCAGGCCTTCGCCTCGATCACCATGACAGGCCATGCAAACACCCCAGTAAATCAAAGCGCCTTGACCCAACTGCGCTGCACTCTGGGAGGCGGTCAGGATGGGCTTTGCCAGTCGGGCTGCACTGGAGGCTGGCGTTGGGGTGGGTGCCGGCGTTGGTGTGGCATGCGGAGAAGCGTAAGGCCCAATAACACCATATGCCCACGACCCTACCAGAATGAGCATCCCGGCCAGGCAGGCAAAAAACAGGCCGCGTGCCAGGCCTGATTGGGAGAAGGACGACTTTGAAGAAGATGACGAGGGGGGCTGCATGTTCTCGGGATTATATCAAACCCATTAATTTTTATAGAAAAAATGGGGGCGAGCTGGCGCAAAGCGCCGCTCGCCCCTCTTTTCATTCATTTGAGAGGTCTTAGCAATCAGGCCGCATCGTCGGGTTTTGCACTCTCCGTGAGTAGCACCTTCGGTTCCTTGAACAAGAAACTGAGCCCCAGACCCAGGACCATCAAAACAATCAAGATGACCAGAGAGAGCGTCATCGAACCGGTCGTTGGAGATTTGAAGCTGTCCATCCCAAAGATGAAGAGAATCCCGGAGATCTGTCCCATCAGGATGAGCAGTCCGTTCGAGGTGCCTTCTGGAGTTGGATAGGTGATTTCAGCCCCATACTGGAACCCGATTGGGCCGGCGCTGAGCAGGAAGAAGCCCATGACCAGGGCCGCAACCAGCAAAAGCCAGTAACTCGTGGCAAAAGCGATACCGGCCAATCCCAACGTGGCACCGGCAAGAGCTATGATGATAAATGGCGTCCGCTTGCGGTAGTGGTCGGAGAGGGTTGGAATGAACAGGGCACCCAGGATACCGCCTACTATCATCAATCCGCCGATGATGCCCGCCTGCGTGCTGCCGAAGCCATTTGGCCGGACGATATCCTCGATCCAGGTGGTAACTGCATTGAAAGTGCCCAGGCCAATGAAGAAGATAACCAGGAGCAGGATAAACTGCTTTTGACGCAGCATTTGTTTGAAACCGTCAAGGACCAGGGAACGCACTTCCATCCCGGGTGCGCAGGGAGGCGTTACCGGGCGTTCCTTGGCAAACACAATGAAGATCAAAGCAGCAACCGCCGCGGTGATCCCATATGCGACCAACATGCCACCGATCCGGAAATGGATGGTCAGGTAGGGGGTCAACGCCAGGCCAAGGAAGATGCCAAGATACATCGCCAGTGACCCAAGCCCGGAGGCGGTGGCCCGTTCACGCACCGGGAACCAACGGGCTGCCACGGTGGTTACCGCGTTCAGGACAAAGGGTTGTCCAATGGCAATGCCGATCTGTGCGCTCAGCATAAGGGTATAGTCGGATGGATTTGATCCCCAGAAACCGCGCAGCAGCCCAAAGACAGCTGTCAATACCGCCCCGATGCCCACACCCACCCGGATGCCATAGGTGTCTATCACCCAGGAAGCCGGGATCGAGACGACGATGTAGACGATCATGAAGCTCATGGACAGCAGACCAATGCTCAGATCCGAGACGTGATAAAACTTGGTTGCGTCGCTGGTAATAGACGCAAAGGTGATCCAGAGCAGCTGGGTAACGGCGACAATGAACATGAATGCCACCAGAACGATCCAGCGATAGCCATAGACTTTGAAGTTATCTTCTTTCATTGGGCAGGCCTCCTCGCAATTTAGGAATGGGCTTATTATACATTCAACAAAACCCCAAACAGGAAAGTAGTTACTCCCGCTTACCGGACTAACATGGTATTCAGAAAGCAGATATTATTTCGAAACAATACTCTTTTGTTTCTCCACATCCACCCACATCCCGTCCCCGGTCGTCGATATTTCGATCCAGCCATTCTGGTCGGTACGCAGGAGCGTGGTGCCGGTCAGTTCATCCAGCACGGAGGTTGCCGGCAGGCCGTCGGGGTCATCGGCTGCCACGGACAGGATGGCAACCTGCGGTCGCAGGGCCGCAATCCACTCCGGCGGATTGACCTGGGCAAAGCCTGAATCAGCCAGCAGGAGCGCCGACACTGTACCAACCTTCTTCCCATTTTTCAATTCAGTCAGGGTATCGAAGTTCATGCCGACCGGCAGGAGCGCCCGGAATCCCTGCCATTCCACCAGCAGCACCGCCCCGCGCGGTGTCACACTCAAGACCTCCAGCCTGGCCCCCTCGCCCAGGTCCAGCAAAGCACCACTGATGGCAGCCGTAACCGGCGTCCCGTTCGTCACCAGCCAGCTTTCCACCTGCCCGGCAGAATAGGATGCGCCCGTGGTCCCTGCCCACAGGACATTTTCCGGCGGGAAGCGCTCGAGCGTGCGCGGCAGAGCCGCCAGCTCCTGCTCCTGGGGCGAGGCGATCACCAGCCAGTCCAGGTGGCGGTTGAATGGCGAAAGGCGAGTGCCGAGGGCGCTGGCAAGCGTGGCGGGACTCTCCCCGCCGTCCACAAGAATGTTCCGTCCACTTGGTGTCTGGATAAAGACAGCATCCGCCGAACCCACATCAAAGAAGGTCAGGTGCAGGCGTCCATCCGGGGCGGCGAAAGCGGCGGACCAGACCAGATAGATGGAAATGCCCAGGACGGCGATGATGACTGCCGGGGCCAGGACAGGCCGCATGGCCTTTTTCAGGCCTGGCCTGGTAAAAGTCAGCGCCAGCAGCACGCTGTAAAACATGAGAACAAACAGGAACGAAAAATCACCCAGAACCAGGACGCCGTGCGGGAACCCATTGAAAAACTCCACTGCCCGGTTGGTATAGGCCGCGAACGGCCAGGCAATCCAGGCAGCCAGCTTGCCGAGCGGCAGGTAGATAAAACTGAGCAGGAGCGCCAGGCCGCCCAACACCTCCACCGCCGGTTGGGCGGGCAGGATAAAGGGGTTGGCGATCACCGCGATCAGCGAAATCCGCCCAAACTGGTAAGCCATGATGGGGAGTGTAGCCAGTTGGGCTGCCAGGGTGAAAAGCACATACGTACCGACCGGATCGGCAATCTTGCGGGCAGTCTCGGCCGGCACGCGCCGCGCCACCAGCCCGGTGAACCAGTCCTGGAAAGGCTGGGCATACAGGATCAGGCCGAGGGTGGCTGCAAAGGTAAGTTGGAAGCCCACGTCCCAGAGGACATTGGGATTGAAGATCCCCATCACCGCGCCTGTGAAAGCCAGCGTGTTCAGGCCATTCTGTCGCCGCCCGACTTGCCGGGCGAAAATCGCCAGCCCTCCCATGATGGCAGCGCGTACCACCGAAGCACTCGCCCCAACCAGCACCGTGTAGACCACTATGCCAATGATGGCAGCAATGGCGCCCTTGCGTTGCCCGAACAGGCGGCTGAAAAGCAGGATAAACAGCCCAGCAATGATGGTGATATTGAAGCCGGAAATGGCGATGATGTGGGCCGTTCCGGTGTTCTGGTAGGCCTGCTGGAGGTCGGCCGGGATGCCGTTATCGTCCCCAAGCAGGATGCCGGCCAGGAGCGAGGCTTCCGGGTCCGGGAAGATTTGATAGACCTTGTCGATGGCATACGCTTTGAACGCGTAAAGCCTGCGCAGGACGGGACTCCCGTCCGTGAACGGTAAAAGCGTGGCTTCCGCATCTGGCATGTAAGCCAGAATGCCCTGGTGCGCCAAGTAATCCTGATAAGAAAAGTACTCATCGGAGGGCGGAGTTTTCAGGTGGCCGCGCAGGCGTACCACGTCCCCGTACTGCCAGTCTCCGCCGGGGGCGATGCGCGCCAGGATCAGCCCATTGACCGGCAGGCTTTGGTCCCCCGTGTTCACGCTAGTCACGTTCATCCGCAGATTGGTGTAGGTATCCCGCACATCCGGCGGATCAGCGAGGGTACCGGTGATCAGCAGTTCGTAATCCCGGTCGTTGTACCAGGCGATATAGCGAGCGTCAACTGTGGGGATGGTGACCTGGTAGCGTACCGCACCGAAGAAGAAGGCCACCAGGGACAACGCCAGCAGGAACAGGGTCGCAGGCTGCAGGTTGAAAAGGGTTGCCTTTAAGCGCGGCAGGAGCAGCCTGACCAGCAAGGCCAGCACCACGGCCACACCTGCCAGGATCAGCCAGACCAAGGTTGAGGCTTGTACCTGCTGTGCAAACAGGATGCCGGCCAGGAAAGCCAGCGAAAGCCAGAACAGCGGCAGGTAAGCCGTCAGCTTCTCAAAAAGGTTTGGGGTGGGTGGGTTAGAGGTCTGCATGGGTTGCCCCTCGGGTTGATTGTACAATCTCACGCAGGAATGGACAAGAGACAAAAAACGGGGTCCGCGCGACCGGTAGTACAAAACAACGAGGATCAATTCTTGGAAGAAACCTCACCCCCGTCCCCTACCCTTCGGGTATGCTTCGCGATCTCCAAATGAAAGTGCTCATTTGGAGAGGGGAGAGCTCCCCAAAGAACCCCAAAAGAACTGGGGCAGGCGGGGACAGGCGGATAAGGGCATTTAATGGCAGGTTTTGAGCATTTTAGGGGTTTTCGTGCAAGGGGCAGGAACATTTGGGGAGGTTGTGAAAGTCACGCAGGCCTTCAGTGGCTCCCGCAGCAG
>JBEKVG010000187.1:0-5900 GCA_049514195.1 Anaerolineales bacterium
TTTCGCCTGATCAGGCCACCCATCTGATTGTCAAACATCTCGTCAATCGTTCTCGCGCTACTCGAAGTCGCCATATGTCGCAAAGTAAAAAGCGTGCTCCAACCTAATCTAACATTGTCGAGTTAATCATCAGTTGTATTAAGGTATATAATAATGCGCCTTCGGCCCCCACGTGGTTTTCTGTGAATGGTAAAGCCGCCACGTGGGGAACCCAGATCAGTTGGAGGCGGTGGGTGAGCAGTCATGATTGCTGCGTTGCTCACCGCCTCCCGTTTTAAGCATCACTGAGTGTTGGAAAAGCGATGCTATCAAGAACGTGGTCCTATGGGACTGCCGGGCAGGTGGAGGGTGGGTTTGCGATAGGCGCAAACTGCTTGTATTGGCAATAGTCATCGGCACTGATTAACACCATATCGATTTGCTGCTTCTCGGTTTGACCAGTGTTGCCCGTTTTGATGAATTGATCAGCCTCAATGGCCGCCTGTTGTGCGATCGCAGCGACTGGCTGTAAGGATGTGGCTTTCATCTCGCCTTTGCCAATTGATTGGATTGCATCATCCGAACCATCCAATCCGGTAACAATCACATCTTTGCGGCCAGCAGCTATCAGAGCTGCCTGTGCACCCAACGCCATCGTGTCGTTGCCGCAGATGACGCCTTGGATATCGGGGTGCGCCTGCAGGATCGATTCCATGACAGTGTTGGCTTGAGTCTGGTCCCAGTTGGCGGTCTGTTGAGCGACCATCTTCATGTTGGTATTTTTATCGATAACGTCATGGTAAGCCTGGCTGCGAATATGGGCATTGGTGTCGGTGTCCTTGCCGGTCAATTCGACATAATTACCCTTTTCGCCCATCAGCTTCACAAAGTACTGAGCCACGACCGTAGCGCCTTGATAGTTATTAGAAACGATCTGCGCTGCTGCTACACCGTCCTTGGATATCTCCCGGTCGACCAGGAAGCTTGGAATACCGGCAGTCTTGGCCTCTTGAACAGCAGCGACTGTAGCATCTGCGCCAGCATTGTCCAAAATGATCGCAGCTGCTTTCTTGGAGATACAACTTTCAATTTCCTGCTGCTGCTTGTTTGCATCGTCATCATGGACAAGCTTGAGCGTTTCATAACCCAGGCTCTCAGCTTTCGCCGCGGCTATCTCCTGCATAGCGCCAAAGAACGGGTTGGACACTGGCGGGACAATCACACAGATCAATTTCTTGGCTCCGGTGCTTGGAGCGGTGGTCGCTGTTGCTTGGGAAGGCTTTGCCGTAGCGGCTGGCCCACACGCGCTTAACAGAATTAGCAAGACCGCCAAGGCTGAGAGCATTTTGAATATCTGTTGATTCTTCATCTTCATTCTCCTTTTCTCATATTTATTTGTCAATGGTTTTTTGTCAATTGCAGTTGATACACGACTCGAAACTATCAATCTTCCAGCACTACCTCCTTTCTTAGTAAGTAAATCATCGCCGTTTGGTAAAACGTGAGTCCGCGTGTGGCACTAACCTTCTGACTGCTGCTGTAGAGCAATACGCACTTGCATACGGGCTGTGACTTGATCGATTATCACCGCCACGACAATCACTACGCCGATGACTACCATTTGCCAAAATGATGATACGCCTACCATCACCAAGCCATCCTCCAACAAGCCTATGACGAAAGCTCCAATAAGCGTCCCACCGATGCTGCCACGTCCTCCGCTCAGAGAAGTGCCTCCCAGAACGACGGCAGCAATCGATGTAAGCTCGTAGCCTTGACCGGTTGCAGGATGTGCTGCTACAAGTTGCGAAGCAATGATCAGGCCAACCATTGCAGAGCAGAAACCGCTGATCATGTATACAATTACTTTAGTGAATTTGACACGTACACCAGAAAGTTCAGCGGAATGTTCGTTTCCGCCGATGGCGTAGACATGTCGTCCGAAAGGAAGCCGGGTAGCAACGAAATAGGCTACCACGGCAAAAAGAGCCATGATCCAGATGGAGTAGTTCATCCCCAATACCCTGGTTGCGCCTAGTACATCAAAGCCCGTGTTGCCATATTGTGAGTTCCCGACTAAGTTTGGGAAAGTGTACCCATTATTAATTATTCCTGCGAAACCACGCGCGACGTTAAGCATACCCAGAGTGGCAATAAATGGAGCAACGCCATAGCGGGTGATAATCAACCCACTGATGGCGCCCATGAGCGCGCCGGCGACCAGAGAGATTACCATGATTGTCCAAGTATGTGGATATATGACCACTCCTAATTGTGGAATCCGAATGCCTACATTGATGCAAGCACCAGCGATCATGGCTGTCAAACCGACCATAGAACCAACCCCAAGATCGATGCCTCCCGTAAGGATGACAAAGGTCTGGCCAATCGCCAAGATGGCCCAAATTGCCACATGCTTAGACATGATCTCAATATTCTGGGGACTTAGATATGTGGGCGAGATGAGAGAAAAGACTACGATCACTAGAATTAGAGCAATAAACACACGACCACGCAGGAGCAACTGCATCAGATCGGTTTTGCGGATGAGAGGCTTTTTCATTCTCTGGGGTGTTTTGGTGTTATCATTCATGCTTTTTTCCGTCATTATGGTTACCTCCAGTTGTCGTTTTGTGGCCAATAGCTGATGCCATGACAAGCTTTTCGTCTGTGGCTTCCTCACTGGTAAATTCTCCTGTGATTGCGCCTTTTGACATTACGATGATACGGTCAGGCATGGCCAAGATTTCTTTTAATTCAGATGATACGAAGATTATCCCGTATCCTTCGAATGCCAGCTTACTCATGAGTTCAAAAATTTCAGATTTTGCTCCGACATCGATGCCCCGTGTAGGTTCATCCAACAACAGTATCCTGGGAGTGGTGAGCAAACCTTTAGCAACTATTACTTTTTGTTGATTTCCGCCACTTAACGACGTAATCAATTGCTGGGGGTTGCCCACGTGGATTGAAAGATCGCGAATCATCTTTCCAACTGCAGCTTTTTCTTTCCTTGGAGCGAGGAAGCGAAAACGGTTGAGATATTGCTGTAAACTGGCGAGGAGTATGTTGTTGGCTACTGAAAGAGTGGGCACTAGACCATCGCGTTGGCGATCTTCTGGAACCAAAACGAAGCCTGATTGAATCCTCCCTTTAACTGAGCTCGCTTTGATCTCTTGTCCATTTAGCCAGATACGCCCGGTTCCATCGGATCGCACTCCAGCAAGGCAATCCAGCAAATCAGAGCGACCGGCACCCATCAGCCCGTAGAAACCAAGGATTTCACCCTTGTGGAGTTCAAATGAAACATGATCGACTATGAAACCACCACCTACCCGTGGTAGCGTCATATTCTCCACTTTGAGTATTACTTCGCCATATTGATGCTCTTTGCGGCTGAAGAATGAAGCAGGATTTTTCCCAACCATCTTCTCGATGATCCAGGAAAGATTTATGTTTTCCACCAATTCTTCAGTAATCAGCCTCCCATCGCGCAAAATCGTTATGTAATCGCCGATTTGTAATATTTCTTCCAACTTGTGAGAAATGTAAATTATCGAAACCCCATGTTTTTTTAGCTCACGTATGACTCGGAAGAGAACCTCCACCTCAGAAGCACTCAAAGCAGAAGTTGGCTCATCCATGATCAAGATGCGTACTTCCTGGGCGAGAGCTTTGGCAATCTCAACAATTTGCTGCTGCCCAATGCGCAGATCGCCGACCTTTGCATCCAAGTCAATTATTTGCTCTAAACGTTTTATGAGACCTGACGCTATCTGCTTTTGAGTTTTCTGGTTGATAGTGCCATATTGCATAACTTCGCGCGCCATGAAAATGTTATCCGTGACAGATAAATTGGGGCATAGATCCAACTCCTGGAATATGATACCAATCCCTTGACGCTTAGCATCCAATGGGGAACGAATGCGAATTTCCTCACCGTCAAGTAGCAGACGACCGTGAGTGGGCTGTTCCACGCCGGCTATAATTTTCATTAAAGTGGATTTCCCTGCTCCATTTTCTCCGACCAGTACATTCACCTTTCCCTGGTGAACGTTGAAGTTCACACGATCCAAAGCAATGGTGCCAGGAAAAATTTTGGTAATATTTTCGGCTCGTAAAATTACATCGGATTCCATAACATCCAATGGCTTTTTGAGTTCAAAGTCTGGTCGGGTTTGGTCGCTCATCTACTTCTCCACAGTAATCATGATAGGTACTATATCAATTTCGCTTAAATCTATAACGACAATATTAAAGGTACGGATGGTAAACGCACCTTCAAATGAAATGGTTTTCCCTTGCAAGTTCTCTCCACTTAATGGTGAGGTCACGTCCTTAATGACTCGATTATTAATCTCAGCACCCACTTTCCCGTATTGAGTCTGATCTTGGAAATCTCCAAAATTGATAAGCCCTACTGAATCTCTTATAGAAGTATCATCAGCTGGTATGATGGGGCCTATGTAGATCTTCACTTTGATTGGTCCACTATAACCTCCCAGTTGGATTTCCATGGTACCGGTATTGGAGCTAGTATCTGTGTTGACTACCTGACCCGTCCCTTTGACCATATACTCATGAGCTTCACCAACCGTGATCAGGCCATAGCTTTTGGTAATCGGTATCAACTTATCTTTCATCACATGGCCGTTTGCATCCGGCTGCATTTCAGACAGGATTTTGGGGAGATCGACTGCCTTTTCATTGAAAGTCGGAAGCAATTTGGACGACCAGATTCCATTCACATACGCAACGGGATCGAATGTTGCACTCTGGACAGCTTTCTCAACATCTTTGATTTTGACCACGGTGAAACCATAGCGCCCTACCAGCACCAAAAATATGAGAACTGCCAGCGTAACGATGAGTGAGACTATTTTTTGTTTCATGCTTTCATCCTTGTTTAGGTTGATACAAAACCTGCTGCACGGCGGCCTGCCAGCCTACAAACAGGTTGTTTGCAAGAACAGGGTCAAGCGAAGATGTATATTCAACAAAACCAAAAGGAAGTTTTTGCAAATCTTCCAGGGAAGTGAAAATTTCCAGTCCAAGATCGCCATTATAAACCGCGCCCAGTGCCGAAAGTTCTGGCGTCTGAGCAGCTCGTACTGTCAACTGGTTCATATCGGCTACAAATTGCATCAAAAAAGCATTGCGGACAGCCCCGCCATCGGCGTATATCATACTGAGTTTCACTCCGGCATCCTCGCCCATCGCCTTGAGTACATCGGTTACAATATAGCCGATGGATTCCAGCGCGGATCGAACAATGTGGGCACGGGTTGTTGAGGGCGTTATCCCCAGAATAGCGGCGCGGGCATCAGCACGCCAATAGGGTGCGCTGAGCCCCACAAAAGCAGGTATAAAATAAACCCCATCACTGTCTGGAACAGACCGCGCCAGTGTTTCTGTCTCGGCTGGATCGGCAATCAATTGCAATTGATCACGCAGCCAGGCGATTGTCGCCCCGGTGAAATTGATTATTCCTTCAAAGGCATAGGTGGGTTGCCCCTGTAAGACCCAGCCAAGCGCCGTTACCGTACCGCGCGCTGAAAGATGTTTATCGTGACCAATATTCAGCATGACCGAAGAACCGGTGCCGAAGGTCACTTTGGCGCTGCCCGACAAAAAACAACGCTGGGCAAACAATGCGGCCTGCGAATCGCCCATCACCCCACAGATGGGAATACGCCGATTGAGACAGCCTGCCAGGTCGGTATCGCCATACCAGGCGTCGCTTTCGCGTATATCAGGCAGCACACCGAATTCTAGCCCGAATACTTCACTCAATTCCTGGCTCCAGGCCAGTTTCCCGATATCGTAAAACAGCGTGCGGGAAGCATTGGTGTGATCGGTGGCATAAACCTTGCCGCCCGTCAGACGATAGATAAGGTATGTCTCAATCGTGCCAAATAAAG
>JBEKVG010000188.1:0-5889 GCA_049514195.1 Anaerolineales bacterium
CATCCCTTCCACAAAAACGCCACGCCTGGTCATCGACCGCTTGACGGTTGAGGTCTTGCCAGGCCCGCCTCTGCCAGCATTGCTGCAGACCACCGTGCGGGTCATTCGCCCAGCCGCCAGCACCGGGGGGAAGCGCGGCCGGGAATCCAAGTTACGCTTTGGATTGGGACAACTATAACATGGCAGTCCTGGACCTTTCTAAAATTACAACGTACCTTATAACGTTGCTCACGAATCACATACAGAATTCGCCGGCCTGGCCAAAAGATACGCATAATCACCCAATTCCAATCCAAGTGCTTCCAGATCCACCCGACATATTGACAGGTGATAACACCCTGGGTGTTTATCTCTACCACATCGGCGAAGATCCAGGCAACAAAAATCTACCACTGACATGGGAACGGCCTGACCTTGTCCGTAATGCCCCCATGCCACTGCTTCTCTATTATCAGGTCTGTGCACATAGTGATTTGGCCTCACCTATCGGCACGAGCCGGGAGCAACTGATCATGGGATGCGCCCTGAAGGCCCTGCATGATTATCCCGTTATCGGTGACGCTACACAGGTGAACGGGGTTGATATCATTCCAGCAAATGAGAAAAATCACGATAACCGCATGCAAATCGTATTGCGCCCGGTGACTGCGGACGAAGCCACTCATTACTGGACAACCGGCTCCAAGCCGCTGCGCCTGGCTGCCTATTACCAGGTTTCGGTGGTCATGTTGGAAGCGGAGGCAGCCCCAGCGCGCGCAAGCCGGGTGCTGGTCTACAACGCTTACGCTTTTCCAAGCGAGACTCCCTACCTGACAAGCAGCAGCAATGTGCTGACCTTCAGGCTGCCCAGTGAAGTGGAATCCCGCCAGGTGAATCTGCGACCGGCCCAGGTGACCTTCGGCGGGGTGGTCCAATTCGAAGGCAGCGGTTTGGGCGGCGACCGTCTCAGCCTGTTACTAAATCATGCCAGTTGGGATAAGCCACTGGAGGTCGACAGCACAGCCTGGGGAGTCCAGGCTTCCCCCACACAGGTCAGGGCGGTGGTGCAGAATAGTGCGGCCGGCCAGGTGCTGCCCCCCGGCCAATACAGTGCCCTGGTGCGGGTCATCCGGCAGCGAACCATCGCCGGTGGCAGGAGCCGGGATTTCGAGTATTTATCAAACGAGACCCCCTTCACCATCTCACCCACCGCCAAACTTACCATAGGGCCAGCAGGAGAGGTTAACATTGATGGCTGCCTTTACCAAGGCTCCGGAATCCTACCGGATGGCATCCGCCTTTATGTTGGTGGGAACTGCCTGAACGTCGGCGACCCGGCCGCGTTGAATCCCGGGGAGTACGCGATTGTCTCGGATGTACAAATCCACTTGAAATTGCCTGACGGCCTGACCCCGGGAGAGTTTGTTCCCTTCCGCCTGATCGTGAACGGGGCCGAATCCGCGCCAGCCTGGATACAAATCCCATGAATATTGCCCAGATGACCCCCAGGCATGTCACGCATGAACTCCCCACAGCGGAGGTGGAGTTGCAGTTGGTGGTGGCCCGCATCCGGCTGCTTTCACAAAGGCGGGCGAGCTGGTTGGAAGCCCTCCTGCAGGAGGCCAACACTAGTGAGGAACCACTGGCCGACCGGGACCGTCCTGAGCGGGAAGCTGCCTGGCTGACATCGCATGCCAGGCAAATCAATAACCAACTGGCAGAGGTGGAGCAAGTGCTGGCCGCGTTCCCCCGCTCGCGTCTGCGCCAACTGGCAACGATTCTTGCCCTGGAGGATGATGATCTGGATCTGCTTCAGGTTTGTCTGGCGCTGGCCCTGGATCCTTCCCTGGGCGCGGTGTTTGCCTACCTGCATGGGAATGCCGGCCGTACCTATGTGACCGAAGAATTGGCAGCCCACATCCTGGGTTATCCTCGCCTGGCCAGGCGTCCTGCCTTGTCGAACCTGCGGTTTTGGCACCTTATTCAAGAGATCGAGATCAGCCCAACCGAGCCTCCCGCCCTCGTTTGCGACCGGCAAATCCGGGATTGGTTGTTGGGTTCCGTCTCTCTCCATGAAACGTTGACAGGGCGTGCGTGTACGATCCCGACCCTTGAACCGCTTGGGAACTGGCCATTGGGGGCGGCGGTTGAATTTGTCCATAGACTGGCTGCCCGTGAACGTCCGGTCCAGACATGGCTGCAGGTGACGGGAGCACCGGGCAGCGGAAGGCGTACCTTTGCGGCTTGTGTGGCTGCCCGGAGCGGCTTCTCGTTGCTGGCAATCGACGCGGATGCGATTCCAGAAAATGAGTGGGAAACCGTCTACCATTACGCCCAGCGCCAGGCCCTACTGGAACACCAAGCGCTGGCCTGGCATGGCGATTGCCTGAGCACCCGGCGCTGGCCAGGCGACGTGCCGGCCTCACCGCTGCAGTTCGCGATCCTGCTGCCCGAACAGGTCTGCAAGGCCCCCTCCGACACAACCTGCCTGGCAGTCTGCCTGCCTCCGCTCAGCGTGGACGAACAACGCCAACTCTGGCAACGCAGCCTGCCTGCCCTAGCCTGGCCTCCTGGTGAACTGGACATGCTTGCCGCCCGCTACAGGGCGACCCCTGGCGAAATTGCTGCCATTGCCCGCAGTCAACCGGTCAGCGCCGGGGAGGCGGCGGAACGCTTGCGCATGGGTCAGCGGGATCGTCTGGGGAAGCTGGCCCAGCGCCTGGATTGCCCGTTCAACTGGGATGACTTGGTGGTGAGCGAGAGTCTGCGGGAGGTCTTGGAGGATTTCGTCTTCGAAGCCCGCGATCGCACCCTGTTTTGGGAGCAGCCGCATGCCCGCAGGCTTTTTCCTCAAGGACGCGGGCTGGCAGCCTTGTTCTCAGGTCCACCCGGGACCGGCAAGACCATGGCCGCCCAGGTGATTGCTGCCAGCCTGGGGCTGGACCTCTTCCGGATTGATCTCTCGAGCGTGGTAAGCAAATATGTCGGCGAGACCTCCCAGAATCTGGAGCGCATCCTCTCACGCGCAGCCTACATGGATATCGTGTTGTTCTTCGATGAAGCGGATGCCCTGTTTGGCAAACGCACCGAGATCAAGGATGCCCACGACCGCTTTGCCAACACCGATACCGATTATTTGCTGCAAGCCATTGAAAACTACACCGGGATCGTCCTCCTGGGAACCAATAAGAAGGCCAACATGGATCCTGCCTTCCTCCGGCGCCTGCGCTATGTGCTGGAGTTCCCTCCACCCGATGAGTCTCAACGGTTGCGCATCTGGCAGCAAGTGCTGGCTGAACTGGCCGGTGCGAAAACCGCCAGCGGCCTGGCACCCAAATTGCAACTGCTGGCACGCGAAGTGACAACCACAGGAGCACAAATAAAATTTTCCATTCTGGCCGCGCTGTTCATCGCACGCCGCGAGGGCAAACCGGTATCCAGTCAGCATTTGGTGCGTGGTTTGAAGCGCGAACTTCTGAAGGAAGGCCGTTCATTGAGCGATCGTGATATGGAGAAGCTCATGCCATGAGCCTGGTTATGATCAATGCGCTGGTTCTTCGCCTGCCTGGCCTTTCGCCTCAGCAGGCCCACCTGCTTGGGCAAACGGTCGCCCGGAAGCTGGCCAGGCGGGTGGAAAGTCTGAACCCCAGGCAGCTCAACCGGGCTCTGCGAAGCGGGAGCATGGATGTACACCTGCGCCTGCCGGCAGCGCTGCCGCTTGAGCGGCTGGCGGATGCATTGACGGAAAAAATCCTGGCTTCTTTATACGAAGGCACAGGGTAACCGACAAAGAGGTAAACCGTATGTCTGATGGATATAGCCGCAGTCCGAAAACGCTCAAAGGTGCCTTGATCGAGTTTTCACAGCGTTTCATCGGTCCGTTGCCCAATGTCATCATCTTCCAATACAACCCGGAACAGCTTACCCGCACACTGGCAAGCTATGCCATGCCTGGCGAGGGTACCAGCAGTGACCAGGGAAGCCCTGACGGCCAGAGCGGCACACCAGCCAATGCCCAACCGGATGACCCGACCGAGACCTTCTCGCTCAAGCTGGACCTGGACGCCACCGACTCCCTGGAAAATGGCAACCCGGTGGCCGTGGTCAGCGGTGTGGCCGGCCGCCTGGCAGCACTCGAAATGCTGCTCTATCCACAGGAAGACCAGCAGTCTGACCTGCGCAGCTCGGTACCTGGATCATTAAGCGGAGCTGACAGCAGCAGCACGGATCAGAGCCGGGCGGTCCGCAATACCGTACCGATCGTGCTCTTCGTCTGGGGACCAGGCCGAATCCTGCCGGTACGGCTGACCTCATTCTCGGTTGAGGAACTATTCTATTCACCCAGCCTGTATCCCATGCATGCAAGGACCACGGTGGGCCTGCGGGTGCTTACGGCCACCGAGCTGGAAACCGAAGCATTTCACGACCTGCCCGGTAAGGATATCGCCCTGGCAGCCTATAAGTACAGCCGGGCTCAGAAGAAAGTCCTGGCCGCTTCAAATATTGCCAATTCGGTCGAGTCGATCCTGGGAATGCTGCCGTTCTAGGAGGAAATATGTACGATCAATCCAGCCGCTACTACGGACAGGAAACCTACACGGTCATGGACCGGCGCGGCCGCCTGGTGACCGTGGTTACACCCGCGGGTGCATTAACCCAGACGTTGCTTGGCTATCATCAGCGCCGCCAGGGCCAGCGATTGGACCACCTGGCATATAAATACCTGGGGAACGCCACGCTGTTCTGGCGCCTGTGCGAGTTTAACGATGTCATGCTCGCGGAAGCGCTTGGTGAAGCCGACGAGATCGGGATCCCGAAGAAATAAGGCCACGGTATGGTTACAGGAACAGGTTCCTCGGGCAATGGCGGCGGGTATGGGTACGGGCTGACCGTGGATGGTCAGAGCGATGACCGCCTGAGCCTGGCAACGCTGATCGAAGTCGATCAACAGTTGGGTGAAACCACCACCTACAGGATCGAGCTCGAGGCAGACGTCGGTTCCGGGGATCTGCCACTGCTCATCTACAGCAAGCTGGATCCTGGCAGCCAGCTTTCTGTTCTCGCCTACACCCCCTCGCAGAATTACTGCCTGGTAAAGGGCCCCGTGCACGCCCAGGAGATCCACCTGGTGAACGGTGGAGCAGGTTCCGTGCTTACCGTGATTGGGTCGGACCGCTCCCTGGAAATGGACCGCGAAACCCACACGGCCATCTGGGCAGACGAGACGGATAGCGATGCGGTCGCCTCCATCCTGGCCAACTATGGATTCACGACTGACATTCAGACCACCTCCGCTGGTCACTACACGAACAAACACAGCCTTGTGCAGCGCGACAGCGATCTTCGCTTCATCCGCCGCCTGGCACAGCGAAATGGATATCTGTTCTGGATCACGTGTGATGAAAAGGGCGTGGAGACCGCCCATTTCCGCCCGCCCCAACTGGACAGCCAACCACAGACAAGCCTGGCCATCAACGCACAAACCTGCCAACTTCAGAGTCTTGAAATCGTGTGGGATGTGGAACAACCGACCAGCGTGGTCAATGCACAACTGGACCTGAATTCGCTTGAAACCATCGACGGCCAGGCGGAAGGCAGCCCGCTGACCGTGCTGGGCACCCAGGATCTCCCCGCGATCAGCCCGGATACGCGCTCCATCCACCTGCACGCCCCTGTTGACGACGCTGGCGACCTTCAAAACCGCAGCAAGGGGCTGCTGGTGGACTCCCACTGGTTTATCCGGGCCACGGGCGAAACATCCCTCCACCTGACAGGTCAGCCATTGCAGGCACATGAGCTGGTGGAATTGACCGGCGCCGGCAGCCGTTATAGTGGCAAATACCTGGTGGCGGGTGTCCGGCACCTGATCAGCCCGGCATCCCACCGGATGGAACTCAGCTTGTTGCGCAA
>JBEKVG010000189.1:0-5860 GCA_049514195.1 Anaerolineales bacterium
CGATCAGCCAAAAGTTTTGTTTTTGCGGCAGGGATGGGCAACACAGCGGGTCGTTAGGGCTGTGGACGATCATATCCAAATGGATGACGCCAGAAGAAATGTCAACGGTCTTGATTTGAACCCGGTCGCCCAATTGTGCCTGGCTCTCCTGGTGGGGCGCGCCGCCCTGATTGGTAACGGCAATCACGGATTCAAATTCGCCGCTGCCGCCTCCGCTCTCGTCCAGGAGGACCGCTGCATCGGCTTTGCCGTCTCCGTTCAGATCACCAAAGGCGTAGATACCCAGCATCCGGACCGAGAAGACGCTTGCACCAGAGCCATCCGAGTAAGACCCATTCACCAGCGTAACAGTCCGCCCAAATGCCGGAGTGTAGTAGGTGGCGTTTTTCAGCATGTCGACTGTCAGGCCTGCGGGCACGGAAGTGACGGGGACGGTTGTGTTGGTGGGTTGGGGCAGCAGAGGCGTGTCCGTGGGGACTGTAGAAACAGGCATGGTCGGTGTGGGGGGCATAGGCGTGTCCGTGGAGGCTGCGGTGATGGGGACAGTCTGCGTGGGTGGAGCGGACTGGATGTTGCAGGCCATGACAGCCAGCACGAGGATCAAAAGAGGCAATACAATTTTTCGGTTCATCTTGTTTTCCTTTCGGGTCAAGGGATTAACTGCGTCCAAGTAGAGCCGTCGGTGGTACGGTAAAGATGACTATGTCCGCTATCGTCTACTTGGGTGAGTGCCCAGCCAGTGAAATGGTCTGCGGAGACGGGAATAAACTGTATCTGTGACAGACGTCCGCTCAGGTCCAGGGCCGTGATATTACCTTTCCACATTTGGGCACCATCGGTGGTTAAGAAAAGGTTTGTGCCTCCATCCCAGGACCAGGCATGCAGTGCGTCGGCAAAAGCGGGCAGGCCCGGCTTGATCACTTTGTTGGGGTCGGCTGGATCACCGCTCCAGGTCAGTCCGCCATCCTGCGTGACATAGAAAGTGAAATCTGTTCGGCCTGGCATGGTGATCAACAGCGGTAGGAAACCGTTGTCCCCAAAGAAGACCGGCGCTTGCGGCATGTACTGATAGGCCGCATAGCCGGCTGGGAGAGCCAGACTTTGCTGCGACCAGGATGCGCCGCCATCATGCGTGACATACAGGTAAACATCCCCATCTTCCGGGAGGGAGCCCGTTACCCAACCGGTATTGGCGTCGAGAAAAGTCATGCCATTCTTAACGCCAACCAAGGGCAAGCTGTCGGAGGAACCCGGTTGGCTCGAGTCGTTATGGAAGACGCTTACCCAGGTCGCGCCGCCATCGGAGGTCTGAAACAATTCGACCGCTTCAGACCCGGCCTCAGCACCCCGGTCTGCCAGGAGGCGGCCGGTGCTGGCATTGAGGAATTGGAGAAACCCGCCTCCGAACGGGACCGGGCTGGAATTCCATATGATTCCGCCGTCGCTGGTTCGGTAAAGGGTGCCCGAGAAATAATCTGCCTGGGGCACCAGCACCCAGGCAGTGTTGGCATTCAAGATAGTTAAGCTGGCAGAGAAACCAATAGCGGCGGTTCCTGGCGGTGTGGCATTCAGCCAGGTCCTCCCGCCGTCAACGGTGCGAACCACATAGCCACTGGCATTGACGGCGATTCCCCAGCCACGATTCTCGTCCTGGAAATCAATCCGGGCAAGCACCGGGGAGGTGAGAACCGGCAACCCCGGCGGGATGGCAGGTTTGGTGGCGAACGGAACGAGCGTGGCGGTCGAGGATGGTGCGGATGAAGTGATGGTACCAATCAACGCACCAATGACGGCGGGTGAATCAGGTATGACCGTACTCGTCTGGCTGCTGCAGGCCTGGAGAACCAGTACAAGTACGAGGCCTGGCAGGAGAATTTTACAGCTCACGCCATTTACCCAGGCAGGCTTGGCTCAGGGAATCAAGATGTTCCAGGTGGCGCCGCCGTCAACGGTTTTATAAAGCATGCGATGGTTGTTTGCGTCGCTGGTAAGGGCCCAGCCGGTCGTGGCATTCACAAATTGCATGGAAACCATGTCCTCTTTGATGTTGATGTTCGGTGTGACGGTCGACCAGGTGACTCCGGCATCGTGGCTGACACTTAGCGGAGCGCTGCCGTCCCAGACGAAGAAATCGGTTGCTGAGGCGACGGCCAGGAAACCACCCTGGGCGACAGGCATAGTGGCGGCCCAGGTCTGGCCGCCATCCTGGCTGACGTAGAAGTCAGTGCCATTGTTGTTGGCAAAAAGCAGCACTGGCAGGACCGCCTCACTGGCGCCGAAGAAGACCGGCTGGTCGGGGCCTGTCATGGCCCCGCTGTAACTAGCCGGTATAGCGAGATTCTGGAGAGCCCAGGTGGTACCGCCATCCTGGGTCGCGTACACGTAAATAAGATTGTCCGTGGGCTCTGCCCCGGTTACCCAGGCGTGATTGGCATCCAGTACGGTGATGCCATTCTTGTCGCCGGCCAACGGCAGGCTGTCGCTGGAGCCGGAGGTATTCGGATCGTCGGTAAAGACCTTGGACCATGTAATTCCGCCGTCGCTGGTGCGGAAGATGGCTACGGCTTCGTGGCTCATGCCGGCGCTCAACTCGACCAGATCCCAGCCGTTCATCGGATCGATGAAATTGAGAGATCCGCCCCCAAAGGGGACCGTAGTGAAGGTCCAGGTGACCCCGCCGTCGGTTGTGTGATAGAGCGTACCGGTGGTCGGGTCGCCTGCGGTCACAGCCAACCAGGCAGTGGCGGCGTTCAAGAAGAAGGGACTGGCCGGGGCGCCGCTCCAGCCGCCCGGCGTGGCATTGTACCAGGTGGCGCTCCCATCCATGCTGCGCACCACCCCTGTATCCGTCAATGCCCAGCCGTTATTAGCATCCAGCATATCTAGGGTCTGGATGGATGGGGAGGTGACAACCGGGAGGGCCACTGCCGTCGGTGTGGCGGTCGTCGGGATGGGGGTGGCGGTGTCCGTGGCAGCCGGGATGGTCGGGGGGATGGTTGCTGTGATGGTTGAGGTGGCAGTCGCCGGGATCGGGGAAGCCGTGTCCGTGGCAGCCGGGAGAGTTGGAGTAGCCGGTGATACTATGCTGCAAGCCAGCATGGCCAGCAGGATAGCCAGTCCGCCAAACAGGAATTTAAAGTGATGGGAACGCATAAAGAACTCCTTTGTTTACTGCAGAATAAGTGAATATGAATATTGTAAGCCCGCCTCCCAAAGTCAGACAGGGAAATGGAGGCGGTTGCCAGGGTTCACTTGGCAAGGAAACTGTTGAGAACCGCTTCGAATTTACTCAATAAAGCGGCACGATCATATGCAACCACCGTCCCGGCTGGAAAGATTCCGATGGGCGACGAATGGATCAGAAAAATCACCTCGAAGCATTTATTTTGCCATACCGTGCGGTAAAAGATTTGGTCGTATATATTACCGGTTGCCGCTCCGGTCAACTCGCTACGGGTGAAGTCATAGCCATTGACGTTCTCCTGGCCGGTGATGGTCTCGCCTGATTGCGTCGAAGCCTGCGTGCAGGTTGCAACGCTGGCGGGGTCTTTGGTGGCGGTCAGCATCAGGGCAGCTTCACTCAGGGTCGTGGTGGGATAGAAAAAGGATGAATCGATGAAAGATAGGGTAATCAGGGGAGTGCCCCTAGTAGTGATCGGGAACTCCACATGCACCGGTGCGAACTCGTCCGTGTAACTAAGGGCGACCGTGTAGGGAACATCAACAAACTCAAAATTCTGTGTCGCCTGTCCCGGCGGGTTGATGGCGATGCGCAGGGTGAATGAACCGCCCGCCTGCGACTCAACGGTGACAATGTAATCCTGCGTGGAAGGCAACGCCCCGCGCCAGAAGGGGTGTGGAGAATGCGTATCACTAAGGACCTTCCCATCCGCCCCGGCCGCATTGACCGAGAAAGCCGATCCCTGCGGGATCGATACACTCATCACCTGTCCCTGCATGGCCGATAGGAAATAACGTTTCGATCCGTTGGCAGATAGGCTGCCGGAGACTTCCACCCAGGTTGCATACGGGGGGAAGCGGATGCGGTAGGCATGGACGTTCGGGTCAAAGGCGACATCCGGAGTGGGTGTTTGCTCAGGCGTTTGGGTAGGGATCATTGTGGGTGTCGGGATATTGGAATCAATGGTGGTCGTGGCTGGGGCGGAAGCGGCCAGGAGCGGGTTAAGCTGTGTCCAGGTTGCGGCTCCATCCGTCGTTTTGTAGAGAGTGATGCTCTCATTTTCCATGATTGAGACCCAGGCGGTATTGACGTCCAGGAAATCGAGCAGCCCAACGGATCGGTTGTCGTTCTGGGTGAAATCGAGATTGGATGCCACTTTCGACCAGGTCTGTGCGCCATCATGGCTGGCACACAGTGCATTGCTGCACAGAACGTAAATATCTTTTGGAGAAACAATCTGCACCTGCGCGTACGGGGTGATATTTTCCAAAATGCCGGGGACAAGCGCCCAGCTTACACCGCCATCCTGGGTAGCATAAACGGCCAGGCGCTGGTAAACAGGATTGCCATTATTGTCCATTTTCAGGAGATGAACTGCCAGCAGGCCATTTCCGCCTTCGAAAAAAGTGGCGGAAGCACCTGCAACGACCGCATCCGATGCATTATCTGGCAGGGGTAGGTTGCGGGTCTGCCAGGTATTCCCCAGGTTGAAGGAAGTCTGCAGCCTCACCGCGCCAGCAGATTTCCATGAAGCCTCATCCCCGTACACAATAATGATGCGGTTCGGGTCATAGTAAAAACTGTCTTCGCAGATGTCGCAGAGATGGATCGTACCGGCTGGCAATCCGGCTTCCGCCATGGGAGGTTTGACCGGGATGGGCGCCCAGGTTTTACCGCCATCCTGGGTTTTGGTGAGCGAATAATAGATATTCCCAGCACCGACATCCCCGGTCACGGCCCAACCATTCGAGGCGTCCGAGAAGTGCAGGCCGGAGGCTGGTCCATAGGGATACTCCGTCCAGGTCTTCCCGCCATCGGTGGTATGCAGCAATCCGAACCGGTTACTCTCCTTTAAGAAGATTGGCAGCCAGGCAGTCTGTGCATCCAGGGGGAAAAAACCTTCAGACCAGACCTGCCCGTCAGGCGTACGGTCCGTCCAGGTTTGGCTGCCGTCGCGGGTGCGTAGCAGGCGGTTCGAACTCGTCCAGGCCCAGCCGTTGTCAGCATCCATCATATACAGGCTGGCAATCGGCGGGGCAAGTGCCGGTGTAGCTTGAAGCGGGATACCTGTAGTTGTTATGGGGATGGAAGGCGTACCACTTTGTGGCACTTTTACAGGTGGCGGGTTGACTGGCCGGCTCGGGACGCAGGCCGAGGACGCCAGGATGAGGGCAAAGATCAATCCGAATTTGGACCAGGCATGCATACCTTTCTCCTGCAAAAGGAAACGAACGCGGGAGCTTTCACGCGGCATTCTGTAGACGAGCGTTTTAAGGAGAATGTTCCCGGCAGCGTGGGGGGTCACCCTAGCCATTCAATCACGCTGGCTTCCCCCTGGCCTACCCCCACGCACAATGTCGCCAGTCCGTATTTCACGTTCCCCCGCCGCTGCATTTCGTGCAGCAATGTGGTCAGGATGCGCGCCCCCGAGCAGCCCAGCGGATGCCCCAGGGCGATTGCCCCGCCATTGACGTTGACGATTTCCGGGTCGAGCCCGAGATCTTCAATAACTGCCAGCGACTGGACGGCAAAAGCCTCATTTAGTTCGACCAGACCAATGTCTTCGATTTTTAACCCGGCACGCTTAAGGGTTTTCTTGACCGCCGGGACAGGTCCCAGCCCCATCGTGCGCGGCGGGACACCCGCGGCCGCCGAGGCAAGGATGCGTGCCAACGGTCT
>JBEKVG010000190.1:0-5838 GCA_049514195.1 Anaerolineales bacterium
GAATGGTGTAATTGAACATGAGAGGTTAGTCTGGCAGTCTGATAGGCAATAAGTCTATTAGTCCATCAGACTATTAGACTAATGACTTTCAACCAATTCGTCACTCGCTTCACCCAACCCATAAAGCCCCGCCTTGAGCACCTTCAGCGAAAGTAGGGCGCACTTCAAGCGTACCGGACCAAGCTCGATACCCAGCATATCCAGCACATCCTGCCTGGTAAGCTTCTTTACTTCTTCCACCGACTTGCCGATGATGGACTCGATCAGCAGGTCCGCCGAAGCTTGCGAGATGGCACAACCTTTGCCATTGAAACGGCCATCTGTCACCTTGCCACTCTCGTCCACGCGCAAAGTGATTTCAATGTGGTCACCGCAGAGGGGGTTGTCATCCTCAAAATGGATATCGTTGGGGTCTAGATGTCCACGGTACTGCGGGTTTTTGTAATGGTCAATGATGATTTCGCGATATAGGTCGTCCATGGTTAAAAGTCTCAAAAGTCTTATGTGTCTCACAGGTCATACAGGTCAGACTTGGTAGACAGGTTAGGTATTAATCGAATATTTTCTTGACTTGATAAATCCCATCCACTAGTTTATCAACTTCATCCTTGAGGCTATATATATAAAAGCTGGCGCGTGCCGTCGCGGTAATGCCAAACTTCTCGTGCAAAGGCTGGGCGCAATGGTGACCAGCGCGCACTGCGATGCCATAGCGGTCAAGGATCTGGGCGATATCATGCGGGTGAACACCCACCAATGTGAAGGCTGCTACTCCGCCTTTCTTTTCGGCAGAAGGACCTAGCACTTTCACACCCGGGATCTCCTCGAGGCGCTCCAAGGCATAGGCAACCATTTCGCGTTCGTGGGCCGCCACTGCATCCATCCCAAGTCTGGCTAGGTAATCCACCGCCGTGCCAAACCCGACGGCCTCGGCGATCGCCGGAGTGCCGGCTTCGAACTTTTGCGGGAGTCCGTTCGGTATAAAAGAGCGCAGATGCACGGTTTTGATCATATCTCCACCGCCCAGGAATGGCGGCATGGCTTCAAGCAAATTCCTCCGGCCATACAACCCCCCGACGCCGGTTGGACCAAGCATCTTGTGAGCCGAGAAAGCCAAAAAATCCACACCTAGGGACTGCACATCCACCGGCAGGTGCGGGACGGCCTGCGCCCCATCCACCAGGACAATGGCCCCGGCTGCATGCGCCAGGCGTGCCATCTCCGTAATTGGATTGATCGTGCCAAGTACGTTGGACATGCCGGAAAAAGCCACCAGTTTCGGGTTGCGTGCCAGTAGGGTTTGATAGGCCTCCAAATCAAGCAAGCCTTCGCTCGTCACCGGGACGAATTCAAGTTTCACACCACGCTCGGCCATCAGCATATGCCAGGGCACCAGGTTTGAGTGATGCTCCATCTCGGTCAGGATGACTAGGTCATCTTTATTCAGGTTGGTGCGTGCCCAGGTGTACGCCACCAAGTTGATCGCCTCGGTTGCATTACGCGTGAAGATGACCTGCTCGGGCGAAGGGGAATTGATAAACTTCGCCACCTTTTCCCGTGCCTGCTCATACATAGCTGTAGATTCTTCAGCCAGGGTATGCACGCCGCGGTTGATGTTGGCATTATTATTACGATAAAACTCCTCCATCGCTGCAAGCACGGCGCGCGGCTTCTGTGTGGTGGCTGCGGAATCAAGATACACTAGCGGGATTCCGGGGTGAATTTCCCGCTCCAGGATGGGAAAATCTTTGCGGAGGGAAAGGACATCAAGTGTCATATATCAAGTTTCAAGTATCAAGTGTCATTTGTCAGGGACTACATATCATGTGTTAATTACCGCGGAGCACATCACACCGGAATACGTGACACGGGATCACCTGACACCCTAATACTCCAGAATTTCCTTGTTGCCCAGTTTCTTCTGGGTACCCAACGGGCGGATGTGTTCCGAATTGACCGGATACCAGAGAATGCGGTCCGGCACCATCCAGCCATCTGTCAAATAGACATTGGTACGGAATTGAACAGCCACCATCTTGCTGTCCACCTGTACAACGATGCCCTTCAACCAGCCTCGCACACGTTCGCTGTTTTTTTCGTGGTCACAAAAAACCTCGACAGTGTCTCCAACTTCATATTCATGTTCGGCACCGGGTGAACGCATGAAAGAAAATTGTGTCATTGGGCCTCCGGGCGAGCTTTTCTTGGGTTTATTGTAGCGATGACTTTCGGTATTGGCAAGCGGTTTGGTTGTCATAGTGTGGCCGTCTTTTCATGGATTGCCCGCTGAAAACGGGCACGTACACCCTCAAATGGGATGCGTTGCATAATGGGATCGAAGAATCCTTCCACGAGCAGTCGCTCGGCTTCCCTCTCCGGAATGCCGCGCGACTTGAGATAGAACAGAGGCTCCTGTTCGAGTTTGCCAACCGACGCACCATGCGAACAGCGGACGTCATCGACGAGTATTTCCAAGCCTGGAATGGAGTCGGCGCGTGCCTCCGGGCTGAGGATGAGATTCCGGTTGGCCTGATAGCCATCCGTCTTCTGGGCGCCCGGGGCCACGTAGATCATCCCCCGCCAGACGGAGCGGCTGTGATCCTTGAGCGCCCCTTTGAAAAGCAGGTCACTGGTGGTGTGCTGGGCCAAATGATTTTGCTGGGTATCGTGGTCAAGATGCTGGTTGCCATCCGTGAAATAGAAACCAGACATCCTGCCAGTTGCGCCCTCCCCCACCAGGTCCAACTCTGAGAAGTTTTTCGTTAAATGTGAGCCAATCGCTCCGAAGATCCAATCCACGCGGGCGTGGGCCCCCACGCTGAGGCGCTCGTGGCTGAAATTCCAGATCTGCCGTCCCCATGATTGCAACTCAACAAATTTCAGGCTGGCGGCCTCGCCGACTTTGATCTCGACGATCCCGGCATGCAGTGATGCCCCGCTTTCCTCCGGCGAAGCCGACTCGTGCACATATGTTACTGCAGCGCCATCGTCCAGCCATACCAGGATATGCGAGAAGTGCGCCAAGCCCACCCCCGGACCCCACAGCAGGCTGTTCAACGGCTGTTCTACTTTTTCACCTTTGGGGACATACAAAAGAACCCCATTCTGCGAAAAAGCACCGGCCAGGGCGGCAAACTTGCCTTCCTCCGGGCGGACCAGTGCACCTGCCATGCGGGTCACCAAGCCGGGATATTCCATTTCGGCACTGTGCAGGTCGGTAAAGATCACCTTCTTAGCCACTAGCTCAGGATCCAACGACCTTCGTGCACCACCTGGCAGCAGGACAACCTGACCGCCGTTACGGTCGGCTGTCAACGGCTCGAGCAGTTCCGCAGGAACAGGCGCTAAATCCCGGAGTGTGCTCTCTCCTGGCAGGCGGAAGGAATCAACTGGCAGCAGCCGCAGGTCGGTCCGCCGCCAGGCTTCCTCACCCACACCCGGGATCGGCAAGCGGGAATAAGTTTCCCAAGCATGCGTACGGTAATCTTTTAGGGCACCGTCTTCAGGAAGCATGTCAATCGTGAAGGCAAAGTTCCTGAGGGCGGGCTCACCTGTGCCTGCAGCACTGCCACTAACAGTGTGGCGTGAGCGGGTAATAACGACTTTGGGTTTCTCTTGCATATTAATTTTCACCTGTCATTGCGAGCTCTGCATGGGCGAAGCAATCTCCATATTCGCGTGGGATTGCTTCGTCGCGAAGAGCGCTCCTCGCACCTGTACCTGCGGTACCCTGGACTGTCCGTCCACCTGTGCCTGCGGCACTGCCTGCACTTGCGCAGGTACAAGTGGCGCAGGCAGGACAGGCTGGCGCAGGCAACGACACTAGCCTATTGATCCTTCCATCTGCAATTGAATCAACCGGTTCATCTCAACCGCATACTCCATGGGCAGCTCCTTGACCAGCGGTTCGATGAAGCCAGAGACGACCATCGTGGTGGCCTGTTCCTCGCTCAGGCCACGGCTCATCAGGTAGAATAACTGCTCCTCGCCAACTTTCGACACCGAGGCTTCGTGACCTACGGTAACATCGTCCTCATCAATCTCGATGGTCGGGTAGGTATCAGTGCGGGATTGCGGATCCAGCAGGAGGGCGTCACAGACCACGTTAGATCTGGCTCCTTTGGCGCCCTTGTAGACTTTCAACAAGCCGCGGTACGAGGCCCGCCCGCCACCTTTGCTGATCGACTTGGAGGTGACCTTGCTGGTTGTGTTCGGGGCGAAATGCAGCATCTTTGACCCGGCATCCTGGATCTGACCAGGGCCAGCAAAAGCCATTGAGAGCATCTCGCCATGTGCGCCCGGTTCCATTAGATAGCAGGAGGGATACTTCATGGTAACCCTGGAACCCATGTTTGCGTCCACCCATTCATGCGTGGCATGGCCAAAAACCTTTGCCCGCTGAGTCACCAGGTTGTAAACATTGTGGCTCCAGTTCTGGATGGTGGTATAGCGTGAGCGCGCCCCGCGCTTGACGACGATTTCGATCACGCCACTGTGGAACGAGTTGGTAGTGTACTGGGGCGCGGTACAACCCTCCGTGTAATGAACCGAGGCGCCCTCATCCACAATGATCAACGAGCGCTCAAATTGTCCCACATTTGCAGTGTTCAGGCGGAAGTAGGCCTGCAGCGGCAGGTCCACCTTGACACCCTTAGGCACATATACGAACGATCCGCCCGACCAAACCGCCGAGTTCAGCGCAGCAAACTTGTTGTCCTCGATCGGAATGACCGTCCCGAAATATTCACGGAAAAGGTCTGGGTGCTGGCGTAGACCATCCTCGATCGAAAGGAAGATGACTCCCTGTTTGTTTAATTGTTCGAGGATGGAATGGTAGACCATCTCTGAATCATATTGAGCGCCCAGTCCCGCCAGGAATTTCCTTTCCGCCTCTGGAACACCCAATTTATCAAAGGTGGTTTTGATCGCCTCTGGAACCTCATCCCAGGATTTTTCCTGTTTCTCAGTCGGCTTTACATAGTAGTAAATCTCATCCAGATTCAGTCCTGAGATGTCCGGCCCCCAGCCGGGCATGGGACGCTGTTGAAAGTGTGCCAACGCCTTCAGACGGAAATCCAGCATCCACTGCGGCTCGTCCTTCATACGGGAAATGTTTTCCACCACTTCCCGGCTCAGGCCTTTTTGTGATTTAAAGAAATAGTTCTCCTCATCGTGGAAACCGTACTTATATTGGCCGATGTCTTCCAATATCTTGGCATCTTCACTCATATATATACCTAAGAAATTACCGATAAATTAAGCAGTCGTCTCTTCGTACTTCTCGCGCACCCAATCGTAGCCTTGTTCTTCGAGATGCAGGGCTAAGTCAGGGCCTCCGGATTCAACCACACGCCCGTCCAGCATGATGTGGACGAACTGCGGCTTGATATAATTCAGCAGGCGTTGGTAATGCGTGATGACCAATGCACCTAAATGAGGCCCGGTGAGGGCATTGACACCATCGGCAACAATGCGCAGGGCGTCGATATCGAGGCCCGAATCGGTCTCATCCAAAATGGCAATCTCCGGCTTGAGGGTGGCCATCTGCAGGATCTCGGCGCGCTTCTTCTCTCCACCCGAGAAACCATCGTTCAGGTAGCGCCCGGCAAAAGCCGAATCCATCTTGAGCAATTCCATCTTTTCCTTAAGCATATTGCGGAACTCCAGGATGGGAATGCCCTTGTCTTGCGGATTTTGGGCATGCCGTCGGGCATTGACGGCACTACGCAAGAAATTCGCCACGGTTACCCCCGGGATAGCGACCGGGTATTGGAACGCCAGGAACAGCCCGAGACGGGATCGTTCGTCTGCCTGAAGTTTAAGAATATTCAGTCCCTT
>JBEKVG010000191.1:0-6418 GCA_049514195.1 Anaerolineales bacterium
TTGCTGGGAGTGTAGGTTGGCGTGAATGTCTCTGTTGGGGTGTTGCCGGGTGTATAGGTCGGTGTTAGTATAGCCGTCGAGGTGTTCCTCGGCGTGATTAGAATGGTGGGAGTGGATGTAGGTGAATTTGTGGGGATGAGTGTGGCAGTGCTTGTAGGCATGTATTCTGCGCTAGGGATGGGCATTCCCGCACAAATGTTCCCCGTAGGACAGAGACAGTCCAGGCCAGTTACGGGGTTGCAGCCCGAGGGCAGTTCACAACCCTGGCCAGTCCCCAGATCGCACCCCGGTTCAGGCTTGCATCCGATGCCGGTGAGCAAGTCGCAATTCAGCGGCGGTGCGCAGCCCTCCCCGCTGACGAGGTTACAGCCTGTCGTTAGTTGGCATCCCTGCCCGTTGAGCAGATTGCAACCCGTAGGCAGTTCGCAGCCCTCCCCGGTAACCGGGTTGCATCCACCGGATAGTTCGCAGCCCAAGCCGCTGCTTTCGTTGCAGCCCTCAGGCAATTGGCATCCCATGCCGCTGGTGGGATCACAGTCCAGTTCGATCCGGCAGGATGAGCTATTATCCAGATTGCACCCCTCTGGCACGCTAAGCGCCGCTGGTTGGTTGGCAAACCATTCGTTGAATTGGTAGTCGGCGATAAGGCCGAGAGGAATGGGTGCTATGGTATCTTTGGGGATTTCTGCTTGTTGCCCGGCTTCGAGGTCAATCTGGCCAAATTTGTTTTCCAGCGTACAGATTCCATCCAGGCAAGTGACAACCAACCTTCCGGAAATTGTCACCTTGGCGCTCATCATTGTGCCACGGACGCCGGCGATACCGGCATCGGTGTTGATGTTGATTTGTGCGCCTTGCGCACTATTATGGGACATGAATAGCTCACCAATTAGCAACCGAATTGATGCTGAGAGTGTGTGATCGCTGGACTGCTTTAATTCTGTGAATGTGAAAAGCGTCTTGGGAGCAATATGCACCAGTAAGCCGTCTTGGTATTCGATAACCGCTTTGGAATCAGCCAGTGTGAGCACTTGATTATCGACTAGAAGGGTCTGGTTGATGCTGGCTGGAAACCAGCGAGTGGCTACCGAGGCGCGCCAGCGACCGGTACCCTGCAATTCGATCAACATAGCCAACGGGTTTGATAACGCCTTGGTCAACACAGGGGAGGCTGTCTCGACGGAAGCGGTGGCACTGGAGGGCCGCACTGTAGGAACAACGAGGGGAATATTCTCAGACTGACAAGAGGCCAGCAAGAAGGTTATCAATGTAAGGCACAGGGCAAGGATGAACCCCTTGATCATTCTAATTTCCAGCAAACAGTCGCTTTAGATAAGGCACATGCTGTTCAGTGGCGCGTTCTCCTTCTTCAATAATATACGGGATGAGATATGTATCTGCAAAATCGATGCGCTTTTGGAATTTTGGAATGATCGGGATAATCTCGGCATGATGTGCAAGATTATAGAACGCGAACGTGGAGCCTAGAAGGTTGTTGTTCCAGACGCTTGTCATCTGCAGGATGTAGGAAAGCAGTGAGGAAATCTGTGGGTGGTAGGGACTCTCGAAGCCCATGGCGATGATCACTTCGGCTCCCTCTCGTATGGCTACATCCACCGGCATGGGATCCGACATAGCGCCGTCAATTAGCAGGTGATCTGCCACAGGCCAGGGACGGAAAATTACCGGTGAGGCGATGCTGGCTCGGATAGCGTCTCGGAGCAAGCCCTGGTTCAGAACGACTTTCTCACCATTCCACAGGTCGGTGGCTACAAGATAGAGTGGGATCAAGGTGTCTGCAAATGTAATTTCACTGAAGGTGTCCTTGAGACTTTTCATCATCAAGCGGTCATCGATCAATCCGAAATTTTCATTAAAACCAAACCAGCGCGGCATGATGATACGCAGCAGCGAGCGTTTATCGAATTTCGATACTGTCTCGTGAGTCCATAATCTCATCATCAGGTTTTCGATATCATTGGTGCTGTAGCCCAGTGCGATCGTGGAGGCGATCAATCCTCCGCCACTGCAGCCCACCACAAGGTCAGCGGAAATACCTTCGCGCTGTAACACTTTGCACATTCCCAACCCAGCCGCGCATTTGACGCTCCCTGAGCCGATCACAAGTGCCAAACGATTGCGTTTATTAGTATCTGTAGTCATAGCTCACCTTTCAATGCAAAAAAACTAAACCCAAATTTTTTGCAATAACGCTGTGGCTTTTTCAAAACGTCCAGCCAAATTCCGTAATAAACTGATGGCGATATTAGGATAATACTGGACCATCTCAAGGAACACCTCGCGTTCCAGGATCAACACATGCGCCTTGGATACTGTTACAGCAGTGAGTGGATATGGCTCTTCGGTGAATAGGGCATGTTCGCCAAAAAGGCTGCCAGGGCCGAGGGCCTGAAGGCTTTTCTTCTCTTCGACCGAAGCCAGTTCAACCTCTCCATCCAAGAGTATATACAGGGCTTCGCCTGGCTGCCCCTCCTCGAAGATCACCTGGTCCAAATCGAAATTTGCATCCTTGGCGCACATAGCCAGGACACGCAATTCCGTCTCGCTCAAAGAGGCGAGGGCTTCGCTTGCTCGTAAGGCATCAATCTTATCGGCCAATTGCATTGCTTCATCTCCAGTCTTTGGAAAGATTGTCACTGCCAATAGGGTGTTCAGGCCTGTGGGAAAAGTTTGTGCCTCGGCTACCGGCGGGAAGTATTTCCCTTCACCGAAACGCAGCTGCCAAACCTGCCCCCAGAAAGCTACCTCCGGATCTTGCATTTGGGTCATTGCCTTCCGGATTTGTGTCGTCTCCGCTTCAGGTGTACGTGTCTGAATTTCTTTGCTCCCAGCAAAGACATTATCAAAGAGCGCAAGCAGGCGGGTTTTCCGAGCGCCATGCAGGATAATATCCAATGCTTCCAAACCATTAGCACGCACATCTGGCGCCGGGCTGTGTAACATGCGTCCCGCCACCCGCATGTTTCCTACTGGATAAAGTCCTTCCAGCAATACCAAACACGCCTCGGCGGCGGCGATACGCTGTTCTTTGATTAATTTATGAATTTCGGGAATATCAAGCCAGCCCCAAAGTTGATCGGCGTAATCAAGCTGAGCGGCAACCTGCCCTTCCAGACCGCCGGAACTACGCAGGCTGGTGCGAGCACCAAATTGACGTACGCCCCAGATTGGCGACCGCAGGCTGACCTGCAAGGGTTGCATTGCCTGCTCCCCGGCCTGTTCGATGATGTTAATAAGCGTCGGCTCGAGTTGGGCAGCGCGCAGTCCGGCACTCTGGAGCGCCACCTGCAACCCACATTTCGGCAGTAAGTTAATGAATTGCTCTATGCGCCCATTTTGTCCGCTCTCAACTGTAACCGGTAGATTCATCTCATCGAGGGGTGATTGGCCACGGTACAGGCAAGCCCGGGCATATTGGTCCCGAAAACGCGGGATGAATAGAATCCAAACAGCGGCAAAAGCTGCTGCAATCCAATTGATCTGCGCCATGCTAAGGTGACCTACTGCCCAGATAAGGAACAGCCCTCCCAGGAAAATTCCCAAATAGGTCATCTGGCGCTCGAAGGAACTAACCTGTGTACGTTCATAAGGCGGATAGATGTTCACAACCGTCTTGCGTCCCGACTCATCAAAACTAATGCGTACGATGCCTATTAATGCCACACTGGAGACCGCCATCCATAATGTTGGATAGAAGCCAAGTAACAGCATGATGCCGATCAGCCCCAGGGGGTGGGTGCTGATAGACCAGGGGATACCCATTTTCTCAATCAGTTTACTTGCTAGGAATAGTTGGAAGAGTACCACTACCAGCACCGCTGCACCCTTGAAATAGCCATAGAAGGCGATCAAGCTACTCTCGGCAGAAAATGTTTGATTAGCTATCGCGTTCAGTTCATAGCGCCAGATTGGTTCCAACATCCCTGTGATGAGGATGACCACTGTGAACACTTGGATAAAAGGTTGCTTGAGGATATTGAATGGCAGGATAGGGGAGAAGCTCTCGTCGGTAGTGACTTTGGGTTTGACAAAGCTCTTGGACAGGTTTAGCCTCATTAACCAGATAGACACCCCGAGGCTGGCAATGAAGAACAGGCCTGTCATCGCCAGGATTCCTTCAGGGGCAAAAAACCCCGGAAGCAGGCCAGTCAGCAAGTCTCCTACCAAGCTTCCGGCAAGGCCGCTGGCCACAATCAGCACAAAAAGTCGCTTGGCCTGGCGGATGTCAAATAGCTCGCTGCATACCAGCCAGAAGGTCAATGGCAGCAAGGCTAAAAAGATGCGCTGAGAAATATACAAGCCAAAATATACCGGTTCCCAGTTGACTTGGATCAGGAAGCGGGAGATCAAAAGTATTACAGCAAATATCAGGTTAAGACCCAGCAGCAGCTTGTGGGTGTTGATTCGGTTTATGAACAAACCAAACAGAATCAAGACAAAAACCATTGCCAGAGGTTCAACCGAGTATAGCTGTGGCAGGCTTTCGACACCCAGGCGGCGAAAGTAGATTACTTCAGCAAAGTTGCCGGCAATTTCCAGGCCGGTTTTGAATAGAATGAATATCAATGCCAGTAAAAATACTGGCATTCTTTCGTGAGGTAGTATCCGTTTGCGAGAGTCTTCTGCAATCGCTTGAGGCATGGCCTACCCTAAAAAGTGATCATTACTTATGCTTATTTTGCAAAAGCATGCGCCGCTTCATCAACCGTCGGGAAAATCTTGAAAATACTGGTAAAACCTGCCAGATTGAGTACCTGGTGCACGTTATCTCGCAATCCAGCAAGATACAAATTTCCCCCGCGGAGGCGGGCGTTCTTCATGGCGGAGATCAATACCCGCATCCCGGCACTGCTTAAATAATCCACTTGGCTGAGATCGATCACCAGGCATGTTTGGGTGTTATTAATCTGCTTGTCAAAGAATGTCTGGGCTTCATCGCTTGTCAGCGCATCAATGCTGCCAGAAATCCGGATAACTGTAGAGCCGAATTCTTGAGAAAGTGTGATATTCAAGGCATTCTCCTTACTTCAATTATCTGGTTCTTAGCTTGTAAAGTTAATCGATATTCTTGATCAGTTCTAGTCGATTCCCTTTTTCTGTGTCACTGGTATAGCGAACATCGTCCATTAATTGGGTAATCAAAAAAATCCCCAGCCCTCCTACAGGACGTTTGTCCCATTCGGAGGAGGTATCTGGTGGAGGATATGTTTTTGGGTTGAACTTGCGCCCAAAATCAACAATGCTTATGGAAGCTTGATGGTCTTTGACTTGAAATGTGATCTCAATTGTTCCCGGGGCTAAGCCAGCATAACCGTGCTCGATGATATTAGCACAAGCTTCCTCAACTGCGAGCTTCAAATCCAAACGAGGTTTCCCAGATATTTTATATTGGGAACAGGCTTGCTCCACAAATGAAAGCAAGTCGGACAGGTTTTCGCGTGAGGCTTTCATTTCAATCTGCACTGTTAATGAATTGCCTGATAAGCAGATTCTATTTCCTGCTTTCATACTTAAAGCCGCTTATGGTAAGGGGCGGGCTCCATTCGCGTAAACTATCTGCCGAAGAAATCATAAGTAACTGTAAATAAATCCCGCCAAGATGATTGTACTTGAATTGTTTGTAGATGTCTACAAAAATCGAAACACTTGACAAACAGCAGAAAAGGAAGAAGGATATAATTGACAATAGTCTCTGCGGTCAGGCAGAAAACCAGAAAAATACAAAGGAGAGGTAATAATGGCGGATTCACCATCCATTGCCAGGTTATCAATCAAGACCGGACCAGATGCGGGAAAAGTGTTAGAACTATCGCAAAAAGAGCTGGTTATCGGACGGACCGCACCGGCTGGCTTGATCATCGCCCACCCGGAAGTATCCCGGCGGCATGCCCGCGTGGTATATCAACAGCGTAATTACATCTTGGAGGATCTGGGCAGCAGCAATGGGACCTTTATCAACGGCCAACCGCTCCGGGGTCCCCAAGTGCTAACCAATGGGGTCGAGATCCAAATGGGCACCCAGGTCAGGTTGGTCTTCAATCAACAACCGATTGGGGACCAGTCCGCCGCAAAAACCACTGTCGCCAGTGTCCCGTCTCTCCAGGAAGACCAGTCCGACAAAACCATGATGGATAGTGACCTGACGACAAGTGCCGTTCAGGCTTCCATATCGGATGTTCCCCCCAATTTGCTGGTCACAATTGCCGGCCAGGACACCAAAACATATACACTGACCAAGGATCGGATCACCCTGGGCCGCGCAGATGATAATAACATTGTGGTGGCTTCCCCGATCATGTCACGCCATCACGCCACCCTTGAAAAAACCTCCCTTGGGTATGAGATACGTATTGCCCCTGGCGTTATTAATACACTCACCTGCCAAGGCTACCCGGTG
>JBEKVG010000192.1:0-5822 GCA_049514195.1 Anaerolineales bacterium
CAAAGTTCTTTTTTAACGTTTTTGCAAGAAGACCTGCCCCTCCACCGGGCCCATCATAATAGCCCATAGCAGGAACACCGAAAAAATAAGCTTGATTAAGCAATCCATGCGTAACCCCATAATGACTAGAAATCCCCGGGATCTCCACCCAGATAGCCCGATCAATTGTAAGAACAGAAACATTATGCGTGGTAAAGTCAACTCGAACAATCCTAATCACATCGGCCAGACCGTACAAATAATTATCCCCTCGAAAATCGATACCAACCGCGAGCACAGTTAGCACCGGAGTATTGCCACATAATGGAGGCAGGGGAGTCCCTATAGTCGGTGTTAGTAGCAGGGTAGTGTTTTGGTTTTGATCTTGAATGGGCGTTTGAAGAATATTGGAATCAGATACGCTTTGTGTAGAAGCAGATGCGGTTCGTTCAGAAGGATTCCCTTTGAGGGATGGGCCAAGAGGTTTGTCCATCAAAGACTTCAAATATAAAACACCAAAAACATCTCCGGTGATAACGCATAAAAATAAAAAAACAATAATTAGACTTTTTTTTGACATACTGACCTTTTGATTATTAGGCCTCATTTCGGTTATGATTTTATAGCTTCACACTGTGCAACAATACTCATCTTTTGTAAAGCTCACAAATGAGCATGAACCTTCAATGATTTACAGGTCATCTTCCCCGCGGGCATTGAAAGACCAAATTCTTCCATAACCATTTGGCACTCTTTCGCTTCCATGAGGCGGGGGGATTCTACCATATCATGAGTAACCATAATCTTGAGGCAAATTGGGAGGTATGGAACTGCTTTTAAAAATAGCCAAGATGATTATCTGAAAGTAATCAGTTTCTGTAGGTAAACGCCAGAGACAGCCGGAGACGGAAGGGCGAAAAAAACCCAACCGATGGCTACGAAATGGAATGTCAACAATATGCCAACTATATTCAGGAATTTCTGCCATCCTAAGGGGAGAGCTATGAAACGCGCCTTCGTTAGCTCTGACCAACGATTTTGAATGAACAATCCCAGTCCATGCCAAAGGCCCCACAAAACAAAATTCCAAGTAACGCCATGCCAAAGTCCGATCAAGACCATGGTGGAAACCTGAGTGATGAAAATAATGATCGGGATGGAGAACTTTTTCTGGCTGGAGCGCAGGGCACGCGTCAGCGGGTTAAAGAAATAAGCCCGGAACCATTGCATAAGCGTCATGTGCCAGTTGTTCCAGAATTGGGTCAGATTCGGTTTCAAATAAGGAGTTTTGAAGTTTTCCGGAAGTTTTATGCCAAGTAGTCTTCCCAACCCGATGGCAATGTCGGTGTAGCCGCTGAAATCGAAATAAATCTGAAAGGCGTAGGCATAAAGCAACAACCATGCCCAGCCCGTCGTGCGAGCCTGGACCGCATTGGTCGCGTTCAGGGCAACTAACGCGAGCGTGTCAGCGATGGCAAACTTTTTAAATAGCCCAAGGATGAGGCGTTTGCCCGCTTCACCCACATCCTCGGTAGTCAACGCCTGCGGACGGCGCAAGTCTCCAACGAAACGCTCAATACGGTCAATCGGCCCTGCGGTTAAGGCAGGGAAAAAAATTACATAAACCACATATTCTGACAGGCTTACGGCCGGTAAACGACCACTCTGCCGGTCGCGGAGGGTATGCAGAAGGCGAAAAGCAACATACGAAAAGCCCAACCAGCGTAAGTCCAGCGGAGAAGCCAGAGCAGTGGACTGACCGTTCCAGTCTCGCAGCACTTTGCTGGCCCATTCCGCCAACGCCGGCACTTTCAGGATCACAAAAAGCAAAATGATAAAAACAAACCCAATGCTCAGCAGTACCTTGCCAGGCTTTGCAAAACGCCCCAGCAGGAAGGCCGTCCCGGCAAGAATCGCCAGAGCAATAAAAATCTGAAACATTTGGGGTGGGCGGGAAGCAGTCAGTGGGAGTGAAAAGCCAAGAAAACGCGTCAGGCCGAGCCCCACGATAATCCCCCCCAGGATGGCAGCCGCTGGCCAATTGGTGCGCCAAGTACGTTGTTCCCTTGGCGTGGTCAGGATCCATCCAAGCACTGTCAAACCCAGGGTGGCGGTCGGCAGCCAGAAGTCCAAGCCGCGCACACTCAGCGCCGGTTGGAGCGCATACACCGCCAAGGCACTGGTCGCCAACAGCAGGGGCAGCCGTGCGTGCTCCCGCATGCCCAGGCCCAGAAATTCCGCGACAACAACGAAGACAAGAATATAGACCAGGGTCATTAAAAACCCTGATAGATCCAGGTGGGGGCACTACTGGCCGTTAAAATGACCAAGGCCACCAAGATCAGGCAGAAGACCAACGCCCACAGATTTTCACACGTGAAGAGCCGGAATTTCATTTATAGCCACACACCAGGTATTCCCCCCCTTGTTGCACTACTTGGTACGTGCGCACCGATAGGTCTAGTGTCTGATCTTCACCATTATACGTGGCCACAATTTTCCCTTGGCAGTTAACCTGGGTTGTTGTTCCATCTGTGCCATCGGCTTTACATGTCAGACCATCCAGATGAGTCTTGACCGCCTGGAGGGAATCCAATTCGAGTTTCGCATCCGATTCCCAGTTGGCACAGGAAAGTGCCGAAAGCCGGATGGAGTCCTTATTAACTAAGGCATTCAGATAATCTTCGACCGCCTTGGAAGCCGGGTCTATGGACTTACCTGCACACGCAGCAAGCAACAGTGGCAAAACACTAAACAGGATAACCGCTAAGTGAAACTTGCGCATCTTATTCTCCTCATTCCAAGTTAATGACGGTTGGGATTATACTGCGTCTTTCTTAAACAGAAAACTTCTTTACGGGGCATCGTAGCAGTAGAGGCATAATAGGCGGGGAATCTGGCAAAACGTGGGGTTGATACGTCAGGGAGCACGATCCAGGAGCAGCCAGAACGAAGCAGAACTGGCCATTTAGCTGGGACCGGCACTGGAAACCGCCGCCCATTGCGTTTCAAAACGTGGAGAAGGTGGGGATAATCCGGCTTGTGGGCGCGTTGAATAAGCCAGGTGGGAGATTCTCCAGACGGGTTCGAGCGAAAACCAGGGGGTCTGGCAGACGATCAGGTCACCAGGGAGGCCAGAGTAGCTTCATGCACCAGGCGAGCCAGAGTGCTCAACGTGTCCAGCACATCGGCCAGGAAGAGCAGGGCTTTGGAGCGGGCTAGTTTATCGGCAATGCGCTGACGGGCGGCTTTGGTTTCTTCTTCATCGAGTGTGATGTTGATGAGCTGGCCACCGACGATGTCCAGCTGGAGCCAGAAGCCTTCTTCGGCTTCAGGGGGAAGCTGCGTGCGGGGGATGTTGAGGCTTTGATCATCATCACCGACGATGAGAACGGCCAGATCTCCTTCAAAACGATCAATTACGGCTTTCATCATTTCACCTCACTGTGAATGTTGTGGATTTTGTGACGCCATTGCATGTTACATCAATAGGCCAGATTCTGGCAGTGGTTGCAGATGCAACTATCCATGTCCATGAGACCAGGCCGCTGGCATCCGCGGTCTTGGGACCAAGCCCGCTGGCTTTACTTGGGCCAGACTTATAGTGAACAATAATAGTACAACTTGCACTCGGAGCGGTCTGAGCACTCAAAGTGGCAGAAGAATTTCTATCTACCGGGCTGGTAACGGACAAAATCACATGTTTGACTGGACCCGAAATTGTTGGGGACAAGGCCAAGAACGGGACTTCGATGGCTCGTTCTGTCGAAGCAATCGAATAATAATGGGGAAATAATCTACCCACTTCTCCTGCTTACTTAATCAAATTGAGAGCACTGAGTACACCACCCAACCCGCTGACGGTACCTTGAAGCCCAATTCCCCACAAGATAGCCACTAAACGATCGGTCCCACCCCAGGTGGAATTAGGCAAATAGAGCGTACAAATTCCTGTAACAACTGCCAAAACCAGGCCAATTCCCAACATTACCCAGTCAATCTTTTCGATCAGATTCCGGATCGCCTGCTCGCTAGGAATTCTCAGGCTCCCAAAAAGAATTCGTTCCAGTTCGGCTGGGAGGCTGACTTCTGGCAACTGGCCCGGTATTGAAACTCCACCGCTCCACGGAAAGGTAGAAATTTTCTCTGGCGGTTCTTTCCCTATCAAATCGTAAGACTCAATTCTCGGTTTTTCAAGATTGGCAATTAGTGTAACCAGGTCGTTATGCGCGTCTGCTATCGTGTCTTCAGCATGGCTTGGATCGCTTGTCAGTCTATAGCGCGCTTCTTCAAGTTTAGTGCGTATTTTCTTCAGGTCGGTTCGATCCTGAATCTTCTTTTGAACAGAATATTCATAAACGCGTTGGCTATAGGCATCCAGAAGCTGCCACCAAGCCTTTACAAAACTTTGGTGGGCCTTTTGATAGGCATCTCTACACTGATCGGGGGGGGTACCGGGGCTAGGTAGCAGGTCGGAACAATTGCGCCAGTCTTCTTGTGCTTTTTGAACAGCGTCGGATTCTAATTTCTCCCAATCATCCATAGAGATCTGATCAGGTTTGATATTCGTGAGTTGTTGGAAGATGCGGTCCATCCGTACGGGCAGCAATACCGCCAGATATTCTGACTGTGCCTGTTTGAAATAGTCGGTCGCTTTTTCATACTCCTTCTTTTTTAATGCCTTTTCCGCCTGTTCCAAATCCTTGGATAGCTGCGGCTTTTGTTTCAGACTATTCTGCCATTTTTCTGGCTTTATGTCATTGGGGCAGCCCAACGGACCTGCCATTATATTCAAATGGGCAATCGTCGCAGCCAGGTACAGGTGGGAGGCCTCATTGCCGGCATTCACAACAGCTGTGAGTTTGTGCTGTGAAATAGCGTTTTTTAGATCGGCCAGGGTTAGCGAAAGTGGTTTGAACTCCTCCTCCTCTACCTTATTCCAGGCCGGGTCGTCTGGTTTGACGGTCTTGAGGCGTTCCATCTGCATCCGCTGGATGTTGTTTTGCCATTGACTGAGGCGCAGGTCCGCAATCTTGAATTGCATGTCATCCAAGAAGTTCCGGAATGCTGCGGGATCTTTCGAGGCAGCTGTCATCTGGGCATTCAGGCTATCAACCAAATTCTTGGCCTTGGCAGACAGCTCTGGCGCTTCACTGATGATCTCCTGAAGCGTTTTCTGTAGCAGTTTAGCGGGTTCTACCAATGAATCCCCTTCCAGTTCGTCCACCTTATTTTGGAAATCATCCCCCATTTTTTTGGCGGTCTGGGCATCTAAACTAAAATTGTCGGGGTCTATCTTTAATTCTTTCTGCAAATTCTCGAGAGCGTAATTCAGCCGTCCAAGCCATTGGGTGCCGCTCAAGGACCTACAGGCTGCCTGATAAAGGGAATAAATGTTGGTATAGGTCTGCCTGCGCAGTGACAAGTCATTGAATCGCTGGGTAGGAGGCGTGAACGTGATAGGAAACGTGAAAGGAAAACCTGGATTTTCTTCAAGTTCTTCGAGTTCTTTTTTGAGGAATTTAGCCACCTCGTCTGTGTCAGGGATATCTGTTTTTGTCAAGGCCTCCTGTTCATGTGCTACCTGTTTCTTGAATTCCAGCCTCGGTAAGATCCAGCGCGTTACCCTAATACTCACAAATGCAAGGAAGACACCTATGGTGATGCAGAAAAACGCCCACTTCCAGTTATCCCGCACATTAATTACAAATGGCTGGCTCACCCGGGCGCTTTCGGGTCCAGAAATGGAAATGCTGCTCTGGTAGGTTCCGGGCTGATTCAGTTCGCTGACACGCAGGATCATCTGCTGGGTAGTATTAGCGCCAATCGGGATGATTGCCGTT
>JBEKVG010000193.1:0-5816 GCA_049514195.1 Anaerolineales bacterium
GTAATCCATAAGACTGAAAATAGTACCAAAAAGGGCACTGGAACATCCAGGCACAACCACAAAGTAATCCTTGGCTGACAGAGGCTTTGGAAAATGTGTTACTTTCTCGGCAGCAGGTCACCCAAATGGCGCAGGACGTAGGTCGGCTGGATGGATGAGCCTGCCAGGATGGATTCAGGAGTCGCACCGGTCAGTGTCAGTGCAGTGGACATGCCTGCCTCCTGACCCATAAGTATGTCAGTCTCCAACCGGTCGCCGGTCATCAAGCAATCGATGGCCGGCAAGTCCATCAAATTCAAGGCGGCATCGATCATGTATTTGGACGGCTTGCCGACAACTGCTTCGACGCGCGTATTGGTGCAGGCCTCGATGGCAGCAATGATGGCAGCGCAGTCTGGCTCACCGCCGCCGGGGACCGGGCAGTAACGGTCGGGGTTGGTGGCGAAGAAGCGTGCCCCGGCCCGGATGGAATCGAAGGCGATCTGCAACTTGCGGTAAACAAAAGTACGGTCGAAACTGGCGATCACTGCATCAACGTTGCGCGCCTGCTCGGTCAGTTCGAACCCGCCACGGCGCAGCTCCGCGCATAACGGCTCCTCGCCAACGACAAACAGGTGGGCACCCGGCATGCGCCGCTTCAGAAAATCCACCATCACTAGCGATGAAGTCAGAATGTCTTCAATGGAGGTCGGTACACCCAGACGGGTGAGCTTAACGGCGTACTCTTCGCGCGCATGCGTGGGGTTGTTAGATATGAAGATCGTGCGCAAGCTACGGGCGCGCAACGCCGCCAGGGTCTCGCCCGCCGTCGGGAGCAGGGCTTCCCCAAGGTAGACCGTCCCGTCCAGGTCGAAGATGTAGCCAGCAAAGAAGCGTATTGGGATGGGTAGACCGCTCAACGCACCTCCTGCTCACCGGTGATGTTGATCGCCTGGTCGGTTATGTAGCTGGACTGGTCAGAGGCCAGGAAGATCACCAAATTGCACATGTCGGTGTAGGTACAACCGCGTTTCATTGGCACCTGGTCGATATAGGTCTGACGAACCTGCTCCTAACTGATCCCCAAGTTGCAGGTATACCGCTTGAACAAGGCATTCGGATTTTTAGTTCACAGCGGCGAGGCAAGCAGGTTGCCAGGGCAGATGATGTTGACACGAGCCTCCCAGATAACATAGCGGGGAGATATCGCAGTGTATGAACCACTTCACTCATCAATACATATGTCCAGGAGGAACTCTTATTCAATCAACTTCCACCGATTGTTGCTCGGATAAGCTGATATCCTTCCTTTTCGAAGGCCGATGCGATTGTATCCTGGAGTTTTTTTCCTGGAGTCAAAGCAACCATATAGCCGCCTCTGCCCCCACCGGTGACTTTCGCCCCCAAAGCCCCCTTTTCGAGGGCTGACTTGCACAGGTAGTCCAGAGTTTCGTGAGACATTCCCATATCGATCAGGAGTTTGTGATTTTTCGACATGATCTTTCCAACGGTTTCCAAATCACCGGCTTCAAGTGCCTGTTTCATGTCATAGGCCTGGGCCGTGATGGTCTTGAGACGCGCTGCAAAAAGCTCCGGATCGCCTTTCTTTTGATGATCGATAAACTCATCCAAGGCTGCCGTATTAACTGTGACGCCGCTGTTGGCTAATACTATTTCAAAAGATTTTGGAGATTGGATCTTTTCGAAATGTTGTTGTCCGTTTTTTAAATAGAAAAGAAGAAGCCCACCATAGGTTGAGGCGGTATTATCAACTCCACTCGCAACCCCATGGTAGGGAAATTCCCCCTGCCAGGCTACCCGGTTAATCTCCTCAATCGAATAGCCCAAATTGAATTCTGCGTTCAATGCCCGCACAAGCGAAACGCAACTGGCAGCGCTGGCGCCTACCCCACTTCCAGCCAATAATGTTCCCCCACAGGTAATCTTAATCGGGGTCTTTTTAACGTCTATGTTCATGACTTCGAGAATTCGATCAATTGAGCGCGCCTGCTGTTCCTTTTTCTTTTCCTTATACCCCGGAACCTCAATCCGATTGTCTTCCAGGATCCATCCCTCACCGTCAATCCTTTCCACCGTTGTTACCGTTTCAAATGGGATTGACGAGACAATCGCCGGAACCTCATCAAGCACAAATTGATCACCAATCAAGATTGTTTTTCCAAAACCTGTTCCTTTAGCCATACGATTCTCCTGATAAGATTTTTTCCATTTCCTCGATCAGTCTTTCTTCTTTACCAATGGCAACCGTGGTAGCAGCCGTCAGACTATGGCAGGCATCCGAAAATCCTCCAAGCCTGGTAGTCGCTTCTGGAAGAAAGATATTGAGTCCCACTGCCCTTCCTGCCCTGATTTCCCCTTCCATAAAAGGAGAAACCCGCATGGAAATTTTTACTTCGTTAAACCTAATAGCGCCGAAGCCCGGGATTTCATCTGGAATAATCTGAAATCCTGCAAGGTATTTCCGAGGATCAATATAGTTCGTGTCCTTAATAGCATCACAGAATGCCCCAATCATTTTTACCCCCATTGGAAAAAAGCGTTTTTCGACATGAAACCACTGGATGTGAGGCGCATTTTTTATAGCGCCTGCCTGAAGCTTGGCGATTTCTTCATTGAATTTCCCCGTCCGGATGGCTTTTAATTCTTCCACCATCCGGTCCGACTCTGGTGTAACCCCTTTAAGGCAAACCCCAATTCCCATATCCGGTCCTTTTTGATAATAGCCGACTCCCCCCAATATATCAAGATAGTCACCCATTTCAGTACAAGGTATTTGACCTTTTGAACTTGTCAATAGATACTCCTCCCCGGTTTCATGTTTCCTGATCTCGATCAGTCCCTGTTGAACGGCTTCCATGGTAACTTCGCGGTTCTGACTCACCAATTGGCCATCCACAAAAAAACCGTCTCCGACCGCTCCCACAGTTGCGATATGAGCCATGTCACGATTGATTGAATCCAGAGTCCGTGCAAAAAGATAGCATGTTGTCGAAGCGGAAATATCCCGATCCCCTTTCAATCCAAATAAATCAGGGTCAAGATTGTGAACTCTCGGATCGGTCGAGGCTTCAGCGACATGGTGATCCAGGATCAGCGTCAAATTTCTGCCCTTGTTCAAATCAGAAAGCAGCGGTGCGATCCTACCTGCAAAATCAGCAAAGATGAGAAGCTTTCCCTCCTGTTCGTAGATCTTTTTTAGCACTGCAGGATATGGCTTTTCCAAACAAAAGCGCTGGACTTTAAATCCTTGCCTTTCAAATGCGCGGGTAAGTATGGCGCCAGAACTAAGCCCATCGGAATCATTGTGGTGAAAGACCTGAACAGTCTTTTCAGGCCATCGCTTGACTTCCCGAATAGAATATTCCATCGCATCAAATAAGGTATTCAGCATTATTCTCCTTTACTAAATTTATCACTAAAGAATCTTAACAGAACCGTGATCAAAATCAAGACAACTGAAATGGCATTAATTTTGGGCGTAATCCCAAAACGTAGCATAGTAAAGATATGAATTAGTAGGGTCGAGTCGTTTCCTAAAAATGTTATATTGAAGAAATGATTTATTGTCGGATGCAATGATTACTCATTCCGAATGCACTGACGTTGAAACCCCAGGCACATGTGTTATCAATCTGATACAGGTCTGGGACACTGTTTGACAAGGAGATATCAGGTGGCGTGAGAGTGCCTTGATATGCCCATGCCCACCACGCAAAGCGACTTGGGCCGTTTAGAATGGCGGGCTTGAAAGCCAATTCAATGGCTTTGGGAGAGCGACGCGCCCAGACCATGTCGGGGTCCGCCCCCACTCCCTGGTCAAAAACGGTTGAAAGTGTTCCATCCAAATACCTCCAAGCTTGCACTCCGTTCACCGTCCAATTGACTGCTTCCAGAGGTAAATTCTTGACTGAGATAAGGATCACATTGCCGTTCCGGCCATCATAATCCAGGTCCAGCTTGAAGAAATAATAGACATCGCCAGCCCCTATTGGCGCGACGGTATCATAAACATCCATACGCGCGAAGAGCCAATCGATATTTCCTCCAAAATGGGTCTGTCCGATATCCAGATAAGGTAGATAAGCTTTTGTATCGGCGGTAACGGGACGTTCAATGAAGCTGAGGGCCGGATTATCACAAGCCGGAGGGATCACGATAGATAAATTGGAACCAGTGGTATTCCCCAATACGCAATCAATATTATCCTGGGCTGCATAATAGGATGGCTCCCCCGGTTTGGTCATATGCTGGATCTGCGTCGGCTCCGGGGTTGGAGTTGAGGTTGGAGTTGGGAGGGACGGCTGGGTGGGTACGCTGGTCGCCAACGTAACCGCCAGGGCTGGCTGTATATCCGTTGGCTGGAGTAAGCTTGTGGTTGGCGGGACAGGTGTACTCCCACAGGCCTGCAAGGCCGGGCACAGCAGCAAAATGACTCCCATTAGATTTATCAATCGAACTTTCATTTCTGCCTCCATCTTCATCCCTATTGGTTAATTCTTCTTAATCGGGAACTCCAGCAGCTTTCACGTCCTTAAGGTTCAATTGCAGAGATGTTCTCCCATTATATTCGTTTGACTCGAACGTGTAGATCAAGTCCACTTTGGGAGGCAGCTCAGTCGCGAGATGACCAAGGCGGAAGCCAATTGCATCAAATGTGACGTGCCCATCCGTGACAACTAGTTTTAGATGTCTACCCTCAGATCCCACGGCGCGCGCATGGGTGACACGCACATCCCGGGTAACGAAAACGGCTTCTGGGTTGCCGTATCCAGTTGGTTGGAGGCCTTGCAGGTGTTTGAGTAATTCAGGGCGTAGTTCCGATAAAGCCACCTCGGCATCTGCATTCAGCGTCTGGAGGAGAACCTGGTCTCCTAGCTGCTCCAGGGCAATCGATTTCAGTCGCTTTTTAAGTAAATTCAGGTTCTCGTTACGGACCGAAAATCCAGCTGCCGCGGCATGTCCACCATGACGGATAAGCAAATCCTTGCACTGATCAAGAGCCTGAGTGATATGGAATTCTGGAATTGAACGGCACGAGCAGCGCGTGGTTTCTTCGAGGACTTGCCCTACAACAGCCGGGCGGTAGTAAGTGTCCACCAAACGTGCCGCTGCCAACCCAACCACACCGGAGTTGAAATCGGGGTGTACGGCAAATAACAGCTGAGCATCTGGGTCATCGGCCAGGGCTATTGCCTCGGCTTCTTCTTGGATTTTGCGGGTGAGTTCCTGGCGCTGGCGGTTCTGCACGTTTAGTTGTTGAGCCAGTTCTCCTGCGTTTCTCACATCATTGGTGGTAAGAAGTTCATAGGCAGCTAAGGCAGATTCCAGCCGCCCGGCCGCATTCAGACGAGGTCCAAGCACAAACCCAATGCTGGTCGCCGTAGTCCGCTGCAAAGGCAGATCGGATACCGCTGCCAAGGAAAAAAGTCCCTGGCGTTTTGTCGCACGGATTTTTTGCAAGCCCTCATGCACCAAGGAGCGGTTTTCTCCCACCAGCGGCGCCAGGTCCGCAACCGTTCCAAGTGCAACCAGATCAAGTAAATCTTCCTGTTGAAAATCCGACTCGATTTTCTCAGATCGTGCCAGAAGTGCCTGGGCGATCTTATAGGCGACGCCCACCCCGGCCAGGTCTTTATCTGGATATTGATCACCAGCCTGCTTGGGATTTATAACGGCCAGCGCGTATGGTAAATTACCTTCGGCTGGTTGGTGGTGGTCGGAGATAATCATATCCAGACCGATGGAGCAAGCGTGGAAGGCTTCATCCGGGGAACGTATGCCACAATCTACTGTAATTACTAATCCAACACCCTCAG
>JBEKVG010000194.1:0-5774 GCA_049514195.1 Anaerolineales bacterium
CCCCCCCACCCCACACACCCCCTGTTCCTTACGTTATTGAGATGATACTTTTCTCAGTTGATTCTAGGATAAAATTGGCATATGTCAAGAGCCAATGATTTCAAAAAGATACCCATCCAATTTAATGGTTTGGTAGCTAAATTTACGAATTGGCTCTATTATATATGCTTCAGAAGTGATATATTAGCCATGCCAATATCCCTGGAGGTTAACCATGCGCATCCTATTGGACCGTCAAAGTGCAGTACCCCTTTACCAGCAAATCAAAGAGCATTTACGCCAGGGCATCCTTTCGGGCAGCCTGGCAGCCAATACACGCTTACCGGCGTCCCGCCAGCTTGCGCGTGATCTGGGCGTTAACCGTATCACCGTGGAGAATGCTTATTCCGAGCTGGAAGCAGATGGATTGATATTCTCCCGGATGGGCAGTGGAACCTATGTCTTACCGACCAATCCGCTCCCACCCGTTTCTACAGGGAACGTGGAGACTGTCTGGCCGTTCTGGCAGCAGAGTTTGCCAGCCAGGAACGTTGTAACCAAACTTGCCGCAACCGAGGAAATGCTCAAAGACGCTGGGCATCCCAATCCAATCAACTTTGCCAGTGGAATCAGTGATTCCCGCCAGTTCCCGGCCGAAGAATTCCGCAAAACCCTCCAGACCGTCATGCGCCGCGATGGCATTGCAGCCATGGATTATGGCGAACGCAATGGATATGCACCCCTGCGCGAGGGTATTACGCATATTCTCGCCAGCCAGGGTCTGCAAACGCGACCTGAAAACATCCTCATCACTGCAGGTTCACAACAGGCGATTGCGCTGGTAGCACAAACTCTTTTGAAACCGGAGGATGTCATCTTGGTGGAGAGTCCCACCTATTCCATAGCCATGGAGTTGTTCCGCGCCCTCGGTTTCCGGCTGATAGGGATTCCCATGGATAAACAAGGGATGCAGGTGGAAAAGCTGGAGAAACTGCTCCAGCAGCACCATCCCAAACTGATTTACACCATTCCCAACTTCCACAATCCAACCGGCACCTGCCTGAACAGTGCGCGCCGACGCCAATTGATCGTCCTGGCGGATCGCTATAACGTTCCAATCCTGGAAGATGACTTTGTGGGCGACCTTCGATACGAAGGCCGTGCTCAGCCTTCCCTCAAGTCGTTGGATCCGGGCGGCCAGGTAATCTACGTGAGCACCTTTTCCAAGATGCTGATGCCGGGCTTACGGGTGGGTTTCCTGGTGGCAGATGGCCCTGTGTACGACAGCCTGTTCGGATTCAAACGTCTCAGCGACCTGGCAACCGCTACCCTGATCCAGCGAGCTTTGGAAGCTTACGTAACCGTCGGGCGCTATCAGGCCTACCTGCGCCATTCCTGCCAGATTTTCCGCAAACGCCGGGATGCCATGGTGATGGCCATTCACCATTACCTGCCGGCTGGAGTTTCCTTCGACCCGCCCCAGGGTGGTTTACATCTCTGGTTACGCCTTCCCGAAAATCTGTCATCGGATGAGTTGCTGCCCCTGGCCTGCCAGGAGGGAGTGGCCTTTGCACCCGGCAGCAGCTATTTTCCGGAAGGTTGCGGAGATCAGGGTTGGATGCGGCTTAATTTTGCTGCCTCATCGGTGGATGAGATCGAGGAGGGCATCAAGCGGCTGGGAAAGGCGATTCGGAAGTTGGAGAGCAGAGATCAGAGAATAGAGGACAGTGGGAAAGGAGAAACAGAGAGTAAAACGTAAAATTTTATGCGTAGTAGCTCTTATGCTGACTACAAAACCTTTCCAACCGAACGGTTGCGCGCCAGGCCGAAGAAGGCCGTCAGGGTGCAGAGGCTCATCAGGATAACAATACCAAAGAACCAAGGCTGCGTGCTCGACTGCCAAGGCCCATAGTTCCCAGTGAATACCTGTGGGAGGGTCGTAAAAGACAACCAGCCCCAGGTGAGAGTTGCGACCAGCATGACCAGCATGGCGACCGATGTGATCACTGCCGGTACAAAGGCAAACCTGTAGATATTCACGTTGAGAGTGCGGCCGGCGGCGCGAAAAGTCTCTTGCTCCACGTCCGTGCGGGAGACGACCTTCCAGACGGCCAAAGTGCTGGCAATGGCTCCTAGGATGAAGATCAGCATCCCCCCGGCCAACATTAAACGGTTTCCGGGAGGAAAGTTCCCCGGCTGGACCACCTGAACGACGCCCAGGATCTGGACCCGGCCTGTCCCCACCAGAAAGATAAAGCCCATATAGAACACGAGGGCCAGGAATGCGAACACCGGCACCAGGAGCAGCTTCACGCTGCGGCGGTCGACTGTCAGGGCGCGGTAGATGACCGTGAGAGCCAGCGGCAGGCCCCCGATCACAACCGCCAGCAGAGCGACAGCCGCGCCGGCCTGGATGATCCTCCAACTGGTTGCCAGGGCAAGATCCGTCTTCATCGGCGGGACCATGGGACTGTCGTCGGCCATGCCTACCAGGCTGAATCCGGCAATGATAAAGCCTATATAAGCGGTAAAAACGATCAACAGGGTGGTGCGAAGTTTGTTAAGCATATTCATGATTCTCCAGTTTACATTTTCTCCATTCAATAGCTGCAAATGTGCATCCAAAGCGCCGAGGAATACATCCAGGACGTCCAACGGCGAGTGCAGGCATTGCTCCAGCAAGGCGTCGAACTCGACCGCATAGCGGTCCCGCCAGGCGCGCGGGTACAAACTTGTCAGCCAGGGCCTGACTTTGGCTACGATCACGCTTCCAACCTCTTGAGGCCTAGCGAGAGAAATTTTTCCAGGCTGGCCAGGTATTGGCGCAGGAAGGCCGCGCCCTGGGCGGTCAGGCGGTAGGGGCGGCGGCGATCCTCGGCCGGCATGGCCTCGATCAAGCCATCCTGTTCCAGGCGGGACAAGGCCCCATAGAGGGTGCCGGGGCCCAGGTGGACACCGGCAGTGACGGCGATGTCTTCCATAATGGCATAACCGTGTTTCTGTCCGCCGGCCAGGCTGGACAGGATCAACAGGGCAGGATCGGAGAAACAACCAAATTCGGAAGTGTCCATCTATTACCTCTTACGTTGCAACGTTATGCGATATATCGCTAAACGTTATACACGGAAATGGAGAGATTGTCAAGGCCTGCCTGGAATCGGGTCAGGGTTTTCACAAAGTATGAAAGCCCTGGATCTTTCCCGTCCGTGGAATGGAAGAAGAGGTTCTTAGGGTGTTTGCGGGCGGCGAAGCCGCCCGCAAACACCCTAAACCCCAACTTTGTGAAGACCATAGGAAACAGGTAGGAATTTCTCATCTTGACAAGCGCCGAAAATGGTATACAATTAGTACAATTATACAATGATACAATTATTGTTATGAACCTCGAAATAGACTTCCGTTCCGGCATCCCCATTTACCTCCAGGTGGTGGAGCGCATCAAGGAGCGCCTGGCGGCCGGACAATTGAAACCGGGTGACCAGTTGCCCACTGTTCGCTCCCTGGCCGCGGATCTGCGCGTGAACTTCAACACCATCGCGCGAGCTTATCGCATCATGGACGAGTCCGGCATTATTTCCACGCAACAAGGCCGCGGCACGTATATTCTGGAAATGCCCACGCCAGAAGTTGCCGGAAGTATCCGTCAGAAGGCCCTGGAGGACCTGACCCAGCGTTACATTGCCGATGCAGAGCGCCTGGGTATCTCGCCGGAAGAATTGGATAAAGTGTTGAATGAAAAGATATTGCAGTGGAAAGAAAATTGGCGGTCTGAGGCAATTGACAAATCGGACGAAGGAGCCAATAAAGTATGAGGAGAAATTTTAGGTTCTTGCTTGTCCTTACACTAATGCTGGTAATGCTAGCGGGATTGAGTGGCTGTTCCCCCAAGCGGGCCGGGATTTCTGACCAGCAGGTTTCCAGTATGACCGAGAATATCCTGAGATCCATTGATACCAATAATTACCCCGGATTTACGCATGATTTCAGCAAACAAATGAAATCTGTATTCACGCAGGAAAAATTTTCGCAATTGCGCACGCTGCTTTCCAAGACCAGTGGTATATTTTTGTATATAGATCTACCCAATGTCTCGGACAATCAAGGCTACGCAGTTTATCGGTTTCCAGCCAAGTACGCCGACGAGACTGTCTACGTCAATGTTACCTATGTGATTGGCGGGCAGGAAGTCGAAGGATTGTTTTTTGACTCGCCTAATCTGCGCAAGGCTTCCCAATAATCTCAGGAGTTCCGTTGGGAGCACTACATAGCAACAAATGAAAAGGAGAATACTATGTCACCTAGCCCCGTTTCTAAAGATTCAAGTCTGCGACCGCTAGCTCGCCAGCGGCCCGATCTGCACATTTCCGGGATTTCCGGCTTCATCTTCGCGATCTGCCTGCTGGTTGATGTGATAGGCACCAGGCTGATAACGATATATTACCCATCGAATGAAATTCTGCCGCCGGTCTGGACCATTGGCTGGATGTTGGTCGGGATATACTTTCTCTTCGCCCTCAAAGTGGCTGCACAATGGGAGAAGGCCGTCATCCTGCGCCTGGGAAAGTTCAAGAAACTGGCCGGGCCTGGCATGTTCTGGATCATCCCGATCATTGATTCCATCCCGAACTGGATCGACCACCGCGTCATGGTGACGCCTTTCTCGGCTGAGAAAACGCTGACCAAGGATACCGTGCCTGTGGATGTGGACGCGGTGCTGTTCTGGGTGGTTTGGGACGCTGAAAAGGCCGCCCTGGAGGTGGCTGACTATAAGGCCGCCATTGCCTGGGCCGCCCAGACCGCCCTGCGGGAGATCATCGGGCAAAGCATGCTGGCCGATATTTTGGTTGGACGCGCCAAGATGGACGCCGACCTGCAGAAGATCATTGATGAGCGCACCACGCCCTGGGGTATCACCGTCCAGTCTGTAGAGATCCGGGACGTGATCATCCCGCCGGACCTGGAAGATGCCATGTCCCGCCAGGCGCAGGCCGAACGCGAACGGCAGGCACGCGTGATCCTGGGCGAGTCAGAAAAGCAGATTGCGGGCTCGTTTGCCGAGGCTTCCGAGGCTTATATCAGCAACCCGACCGCGCTGCACCTGCGGGCCATGAACATGCTCTTTGAAGGTTTGAAAGAGAAAGGCGCCCTGGTCATTGTCCCCAGCAGCGCCGTGGATACCATGAACCTGGGCGGGCTGAGCGGCATGGTCTCGCTGGCACAACAAAACATGCCGAAAAGCGAAAAATAGGGCTTCCGCCAGGCAAGAATGGATGGAAATCCGAAGATATTACCTCGATGAATGCGTAGTCAACACCTCCCAAAGCCTGAGGTCGTTAGGCAGTAACCTGCTGGATATCGGTATCATCCTAGGCAGCACGATCATCTTGCTGGTTATTTCTGCCTGGGCGCTGCGTCACCAATCAGCAGTCGAGGCTACAATCTAGTCCTGGAAGAAGCCTCTGTAGAGGCTCAGGTTAAAAATAACCCTGTTTCTGGTGCGTTTTTAGGAGGTAAAAATGTCTGAAACCACGCAATGGGAATACCGAGTGCTTACCATCGGCAATGCCTTTGGCACCAAAGACGAGCAAATCGAAGCCACATTGAACGAATGGGGCTTGGAAGGCTGGGATGCGATCCATGTATATACACCCAGTCAGAGTGGCAAAGTCACTATCGTTGCCAAGCGCCCGCTGTCCGCTTCCGCCCGTCGCCAGTCCTCCTGGCCTGGCCAATAAAAGGAGAATCGTTATGGAAATCATTAAACAATACCTGCCTCTGCTGATCCCGGTCGTTCT
>JBEKVG010000195.1:0-5768 GCA_049514195.1 Anaerolineales bacterium
TTATCAATCAACGAAAATCGCCGCGGGGCGCATGCTTACGGGGCGATGAGGCAGCCTCCAGCCAGCATCTTGTACCTACATTTTAGGTATTGGCAAAGTTGCTGAGAAGGATCTGACCACAAAGCTCAGAATGGTACGCTGCAACTATGGCCTTCGCAGTTGTGCTCTGTATATCCAGTTGATCAGAAAAAGAACACCGACCAAGACCAGGGGACCGGAAATCACTAAATATACGCTCCAATTGAATCGCCCCCACGCCCAAATCACATAGAGAATTGCCAGTGCGATATACATGATTGTCCCGACCCACTCCCAACGCCATGCTATGACCAGCACAAGGACAACGAGATATACAGGAATCAGGTGCATGAGCAGTGCAAGGATCGTTCCCCAAAAGCCAAGGCCCTCCCCAAATACGTCCAAGGCAAATAGACTCAAAAATATGGCAAATAGAATGCCAAGGATCCTAGGACTCCAGAAAAGGACTCGTTTTATGCCCGGACTCATACCGGTTCCTCCTTCCTTTCAGGAATTAACCCTTTCCAGGATAGTATTCCAGCAAACAAGAAAAGTGCGCCAGAGACAATCTGCGGAATCCCTGTGATAATTCCCGAATAGGACACCTCCGCACTTACCAGTGAAGCTAAGGGGACAAATGCAACCAAGAATCCTATAGTGGAGAGGGCGCCACAGGCCAAGAGGCCGATGCCTCCTTCGAGTGGTCGCATCCAGGCAAACATCCCCAGCAACGCAAGGACGATCGCCTCCAGTAGATACAAAGCACCACCCAGTTCGCTTGAGGCCATCCCACCAATGCCAACATCCAGGCTGACCAAAACCTGCAAGCCCAGTGGAATGAGACCAGCGATCCGTAGCCAGTGAGCGACCTTGTTCCTTCCAATACGCTGATCACGGCCATGGCGCAAAACAAATATAGCCAGGACAACGAGTGCAACAATGTTGATGAAAAATATGACCATCCAAAATCCCTTGGGCCGCTATTCACCTATGCTGTCTCTCTCAGCCAGATGTTTGCCGCCAACGGGCTTGTCTGCCTCGGAATAAGCGCTATGGCGTCGGTTGGGCAGGCCGCCCGACAGACCCCACAACCGAAACACCGTGTTGGATCGATATAGACCTTTCCAAGCGCAGACGAGTAAAACTGCGAACCGAATTGGCATTGACTGATACAAGCCTTACAGCCATTGCACAGGTCCCAATCCACTTGACAGACGTATTCTGCCCGGAAGAAATTGGGGGCGCCGCGCATCTCGATATAGCCCTTGTAAGCCTCACAGTCATGATCACAATTGCACATGCCGATGACATAAGGGGTTACACCTGTCCAAATACTATGCATCAGCCCTTCCGCATCATATTTACGGAATATCCGCTTGGCCTCTTCCTTGTCAAGTACTTCCAGGGAAGCAGCCGCCTCCGGAAACTTTCCCAAGATGCCCCACTTGTCCAGCCCAAAGCCAAAGCAGTAGCGTCTGTCTGTTTTTCCCGTTGTGATGAACCGGCATCCGCAAGGCATTCTTGTGATGGAATCCACCCTGTCAATCACACTTTCGACATCTTCGATGGGGATGACCTGACCGAAATGCTCGATCTTCCGGTTTGCCAAAATCTCATCCTCGCTGGGCCGGATCCCAGAAGATGGGCTCGCGGGTGGAGCCGCTTGTGATTGCTCCTCCACCCAGGATATGCCAGTGATGGCCGGCATGACGAAGCTTTCCCAGAAGAGATTGTTCCATTCCAAACGCGTAGAAGTTCCGACGGCCCGCTTTTGGGAGGACGAAAGCTCCTCATCGAGTAATTCACGGGCGTAATTCTTCATTTGAACGTACCATTTCTTGCCTTCACCGTGCTCAATACAGAATTCGCACATTTTATTCTCCCTTCATCAACACGTGCCGTGTGCCAATAAGGCTACCCGTTTTCCTTGCTGAAATAAAGCATTATATTCAGCACAGGCATCTGGAGTACGTGCCAGGATCACCTGGCTGATTCCGTTTGCTTTAATTTTTTTCTTTACGTCTTTAGGGCATTCGATTGCTCCTTCTACTCCTATTCCAATGATCAGCACTTCAATGCCCTGCTTGTAGACCCCCGTGATCATCGCATGGGTGAGCCGGTGCCCTTTCCTCTCGTGCCATTCCGTCACCTCTTGATCGATGAGACGGATATCCTTCCCCACGCCGATTTGGCCTTTCTCCGAATCGGAGTGCTCTTTTCCACAAATAATAAATTTACCCCACGAGAATTGTTCGATTGGGCCTTTAGGGTCAATAAAAGTGATCATTGCGGCAGCAAGGCCGTCACTACCAGGGCCAGGCCTCCCAAGATGAGCAGGGCTGGCCAGAAGAAACCACTGGCTAGATTTAACAGGAAGATGAGTGCCAGAATGGTCAGCAGGATCCCTACGACCAATGAACTGGCTGCACGCCGTGTCAGCCGGTTGTTATCCTGATAGTTGTCCCAGGCAGCGATATAAGCCCAGTAAGCAGGAATCAAGATAAACAGAGCCCACCAGTTCGCGAAAAAAGGAATTTTCATTTGTTCCAGCAGGAGGACCACACCTAACACTATCAGAAGAACGCCAGCAAACCAGCCGGAGTGCCGGCCGGCGCGCCTCTGCCAGCGGGCCTGGCGGCGGGCCCAGCGCTCGGCATGGCGTTGCTCGCGCCAGTCAGGATAGCTGGAGGGGGGTGGATTCCCGGGAACACCTGCAGGGGGAGTTCCCGAGCTGGAAGTTGAATCGGGTGGCAAATTGGTGGACGGGGTTTGATTGGGGTTTGGATTTTGGTCGTTCATATACTTTTCTCCTTAGCACGATAAAATATCAATTTTAATTGCCATTCATTAAACCCGATTCTACCCTACTTGTTTTTATTATTCAGCATGCTATAATGAATTTGGTCAAGAACCACTCCGGGGAGATATAGGATCATGGGGCACTGCCAGTCGGGCCGTTGCCTATTTCGACTCTGCTATAAAGAGGGTACCATGAAAAATTGCCTTAAAACCCACGCATTCTCCTTATTTGTCGTCCTCATCATTTTGCTCAGCCTTGTGGGAACACCCACTATCCGATCCAAAGCAGCCAGCACGATCACCTTTACTGCAGGGGAATTGCTCGGCAAGCCTGAAGATACCTCGATCACAATCAATATTGTGCCCGCCTCGACAGTGAACACCGAAAAGAAGGCAATATGTCCGCAAAAAAATCTTTCTCGTGGCACGTGATAAGAAAAACCAAATGCCTGGGCAGTAGCCTGCTGACGCTCCTCGCTGCCATCCTGCTGATAAGCACGGCGGCATGCGGACAGGCCGCGGCCAAACCCAGCGTGACACCTGCAGCCACACTGCAACCGGGAGACTCTCCGCGCACCCTGACGGTGGGCGGCCTGGAGCGGACATACATTCTCCACATCCCGCCCGGCTTGGACAGCTTGAGACCCATGCCCGTGGTATTCGTCTTCCATGGTTACACCGAGAATGCAGTGTACATTCAGACCATGACCAGTTTCAATGAGATCGCTGACAAGAACAGTTTCATCGTAATCTACCCGAATGGCATAAACCAATCCTGGAATGCCTCGGGGTGTTGTGGAGAGGCTGTAAATAAAAACATAGATGATTTTGCCTTCGTCCGTCAAATGCTCGCAGAACTGGGTACGATCATACGAGTTGATCCCAAACGGATTTACGCTGCGGGTTTCTCCAACGGGGCAATATTTTCGTATCGTCTGGCCTGCGAAATGTCCGACACGTTCGCAGCCATCGCACCAGTGGAAGGATGGCTGCTGACCAATCCATGCCAGCCAAAGCAGGCGGTTGCCGTGGTCGACGTGCATGGATCGAATGACGCTTACGAAGGTACAACTTCACAGACGCTAATAAATGGTGTTAACACAGACGTGATATACCCGCCGGTGGAGCAAGCCATTGCAACCTGGGTGAAATTGGATGGCTGTACTGGCAATGCGCAAGTGGAAAAGCAGGGGATAGTGACACACACCGTCCATGCTTCATGCAAGGCCGGTACTGCGGTTGAACAGTATGTCATAGAGGGGGGAAGTCACACGTGGCCAAACATGTATGCATTCCCAACTGCTTCTACTCAAATGATTTGGGATTTCTTCAAGGCCCACCCAAAACAATAGGTAGTTACTCGTGGAATACCTGTAATTAAGACAGGATGCCACAATGAAGTTCTTAAGGATTACGCGCAAAATCCCCGCCAACAAGCGGGGATTGAATAAGTGAAAAAGCAGATACCATGAGAGGCTAATTGCCCGACAAATCACAAGGTGGAATCGCGGTAATGACATTCAAGGTATAGATATTTCCGGATTTAAAAACAGCACCGCTGAATGGCTTGGTTTGACTGAAGGCGTCAATGGGATTGCCCCCTCCGGCTGTCCAGGCGCTATGCTCACATTCGGCCGGACAAAATATCGGGTCGGTCGTTTTTATGTAAACCAGGACTTCCAGAAGAAACAAAGCACCCAGTTTCTGTCCGCAGGGTCGATCCAACGCAGATTCAGAAATATCTTCGATATCATAGGCCTCAACGCGCCAGTAAGGGCTGATCTTTTTACTCCGCAAATGATCCAACCATTGAGAAAACAGGATATTCATGATTTCCTCGTTGGAGGTGCGTTGGTTGATTTCAGCGCTGATCGAGAATGCGTTGGGATCGGTTGTCCCGGTGGGAAGCAGCAGGAGCCTTGCCGTGGGTGTTATTTCGAGGGCGGGCACGCAGGCGGTTAGGAGGCCAATAAGAACGAGTGCAAGTAATTTGCGAATACTATTTTTCATGTTGCGGAGACGCAGTCTGCTGGGGCTGGGATTGGGCGCACATTCTAAGAATATTCCTCATCCTTTTCCATAGCCCTTGATTTTGCAGCTATTTGGACCATCTGAGATCATGTGCATGGTCATATGGTCCGGGAAAGTGAATACAAAGGAAAAAAACTGGCAGGATGATTTATTCTTTTCATATTGATCACCAAGTACTTGACGCATGGCTCAGCGGCAATAGCGGAATTAGTGATAGTCTTACCCATTATCGTACCATTTCTGGCAAACCATAGCAATCACGAGCGGCAGAGCTGCTGCCTGTCCCGCGTTCTTGGCAGGGGAGATAGTAAAAGCTGTTTTTAGTTTTCTAAATAGCACTCCGTCAATAAAACTCACGGCAACTGTATGATCTCTTTCCCGTTATTGATGATATATACCGCCAGGGGCCCTTCGTTCCCAGGAAAACGGATAATCTCAAAACCGGAAGCAGGTATCACGTCTATCAAGAAATTTGCTTCTACTTGCCTGACACTTTTCGCCTGATAATTCAATAACCAAACTTCTACCATTTTACGTGCAAGCAAATCATCTAATTCATTTGAACCATATGGGCATTCCGGTGCCGAGAGCGTAAAATTCTTACTTGTCCATAAGCCCAACAGATAACGCCAATCTGAAGTAAGCTCATCCAATTGAGGCCCACCTGGAAAGCTCTGAGCGAAAACATCAATCGTGTCATATACTACGGCGGGTGTTTGAAACCACTGTTGCAGAAAACGTTTGTCCTGGTCACTGAAGGGACGCTTAGACCAAACAGTTTCATTTTGTGCTGCCTCAGTTGGACGACGCCAATTGGTATCGGTTTGACAAATATTGAATTCCACTGGGCGACCTTGTGAGAAGGATGTGGCGAGGTCAGAAAGAGGTTCTGGGGTTTGCCAGTAGTAGGTCGGAGGGTG
>JBEKVG010000196.1:0-5759 GCA_049514195.1 Anaerolineales bacterium
AACTTTCTTTTTTACACTGCCCACATTACATTCGGTGTCATTGCGGAGGGAAGCCACGGATGCGGTTTGGATTATCACTACGCAGCCCAAAACCGCCCAACCGATAAAGCACTATCTTGATGAACAGGGTTTTAATGCTGAAATCCTATATTGGGATAAAAATGGGCAATGGCTGGCGCGCGCCGCGCAGACGCCCCCAGCCGCGATGGTGCTGGATGTTCACAAGGCCAGCCGGCGCAGCCTGGATGCTATGCGTACCCTCAGAGCTAACCCTGCCACTAGTGAAATTACCGTATTATTTTACTCGTTGCAAGTGGAGCAAGACAGTGGTGCCATGCTGGAATTGGATTATTTGACCAAGCCAATTGGCATATCGGAACTGGTAAAAGCCCTTCAACGCGTGGGATATGTCGAAAGTAGCACGGCTGCCGATGAGTTGGCTACCAGCTGCCAAACGATATTAATAGTGGATGACGACCCAAGCGTTTTGGATATGCATGCTCAAATCGTGCGTTCCAAATTTCCGCAATATCAGATTCTATTAGCTAACAGTGGTAAGGAGGCGTTACAGCTTCTCCAAACCAGCCATCCAGACCTGGTTTTACTGGATTTAATGATGCCGGAAATGGATGGGTTTAGCGTGCTGGAAGCAATGCAAAAAATGGAAACGACACATCAGGTACCGGTGATTGTAATAAGTGCCAAAACCCTGAAGGAAGAAGAAATGGAGCGGCTTAACCGGAGTGTGGCGGTCGTGTTACGTAAAGGCTTGTTTACTTCTACTGAAACATTGACGCACATTAAAGACACCCTGATGCGCCGTAAAAAGCTGAGCAGCGAGGCACAACGCATTACCCGCAAAGCGATGGCTTACATCCATGAACACTACAGCAAACCCATCGGGCGCGAAGACGTGGCGCGCCATGTTGGCGTCAGTGAAGGGTATCTTTCACGCTGCTTCACTCAGGAGACCGGATTATCGCTTATCCATTATGTGGCTCGTTATCGCATTCAACAAGCCAAGCAATTTCTGAAAACCGGTGAAATGTCCATTACCGAAATTGCCCTGGAGGTCGGCTTCTCCGACAGCAACTACTTCAGTCGCGCTTTCCATCGGGAAGTAGGTATCTCACCTCTGGCATATCGTAGAATGCAATAAACGGCGGACTTGGTCACCGCCGTGCTAATGCCAGACACAATTTTCCATGCAGATTAGGGGGAACTTCCTCTATACTTACTATGGAAAAAATATTTACCCGCACTCTTTATATTTTTCATTATCGAGAAAGAAAAGCTAACCATGCCCGCCACTATTCGAGTCTTCCGAACGGTCAAGAGCACGAACGATCGTTTGTCAGAGAAAGATCCCCTGGCTTTTCAGACGCTCCCATCTGATTTGCCGTCTGTTTTGGTGGACTCCGGCCATCGTTTTCAGACCATCGTAGGGTTTGGTGGGGCTCTTACCGAGGCAGCGGCAGATACATTTTATAAGATGTCACCGGAGGTGCGGGCAGAGATTCTCAGGGCGTATTTTGACCTATCAAATGGGAATGGTTATACCCTTTGCCGGACTCACATCAATAGCTGTGATTTCTCGCTTGGCAATTATGCCTACACAGAGATGCCAGGCGATGTGGAACTTGAACACTTTTCTATCGAGCACGACCGCCGTCACTTAATCCCGATGATCAAGGAAACTGCACGGGCGGCCGGCAGCCCACTCAAGATACTGGCCACTCCATGGAGCCCGCCAGCGTGGATGAAGACCAACGGCCAGATGAATAACGGCGGTAAGCTCAAGCCGGAATACCGCGAAGCTTGGGCACGCTATTTTGTTCGCTATGTGCAGGAATACGAACGGGAAGGCGTGCCCATCTGGGGAATAAGCGTACAGAACGAGCCGCAAGCGGTGCAGATGTGGGAATCGTGTATTTATACTTGCGAGGAAGAGCGTGATTTTGTCCGTGACTATCTCGGACCGGTGTTGGAGAAAGCCGGCCTGTTGAGTCGCGTCAAAATATTGATCTGGGACCATAATCGCGACCTGCTATACGAACGCGCCAAGGTAGTCTACGATGACTCGCAGGCGGCGCGCTATATCTGGGGAGCGGCCTTCCACTGGTATGTGGGTGATAATTATGAAAACGTGCGATTGACACACGATGCCTATCCCGAAAAGCAGTTGTTGTTTACCGAAGGCTGTGTGGAAAACAGACTGCACTTCGATGGATGGGAGGTGGGCGAACGCTATGGACATTCGATGCTCCAGGATTTGAACAACTGGACAGCAGGCTGGATGGATTGGAACCTGCTGCTGGATCAGCGCGGTGGTCCAAATCACAAAGGAAACTATTGTAATGCCCCTTTGATGGCTGATGTTGGAAAAGGAACACTTCATTATCAAAGTTCCTATTATTATATCGGTCAGGTAACACGCTTTGTCCGCCCAGGTGCCCAACGTATTATCAGTGCCTCGACGCTCGACGATCTGGAAACAATGGCTTTCGTAAACGTGGATGGGCAAATAGCGGTGGTGGTTCTGAACCGCACCGAAAAGTCTTATATATTTGCGCTCAAATACAATGGTTTGGCGGCGTTGGCTGAAAGCCCGGCGCATTCCATCAGCACTTTCCGCTTCCAAGCCGGGTAGCGGCCCAGATGCTAGCTCAATTCACTTCCATAAATTTATTACGAAAGTGCTAGTTTTGAACACAATTCTACATGACTTGCCCAATCTATCTCTTTAGAATGACAGTGAATGCAACATATTCTTTATCCGAAGATGAAGCCATGCGAATATCCCTTCCCGGAAATACGCAATCAGATTTTGTAAAGGTTCATGCTCGGATAAATTCGTCTGTTTTGAATGGAGGAGTCTCTGGGTAGAATGAATTCTTGGCCCAACCATTGATCAACCCAAATCCATCAGAATATTTGTATAGAAGGAGAAGAATATTATGTATAAGAGAGTTCCTATATTTTTGTCACTGTTCATGGTGCTTAGCATGATCCTGACAGCCTGTGGCGCTCCCGCTACCCAGGCTCCCGCTCCTGCGACTGCAGCTCCCGCGACGGCTGCTCCTGCGACGGCTGCTCCTGCGACGGCTGCCCCGGCAACGGCTGCGCCCGCCACCGCTGCACCCACGGTCATGCCCACCCCTACGATAGTTCCAACCGTTATGTCGGCCGGAGTGGGTTGTGCTGCGAATGCCCCCAAGATTACCTGGTTTGTTGGCCTGGGCGGTGGTACTGATCCTGCCGTGATCCCCCAGGAAAAAGCCTGGGTGGACAAATACAACAAGTCTCAAACCTATGCTTGCTTGATTTTGCAGGTGGTCCATAATCCAGAATCCTACGATGCGTTGCGTGCAATGATTGCAGCGGGCGACCCGCCTGATATCGTCGGCCCGGTAGGAAAACTGGGTCGTGAAAACTTCCGCGGCGGCTGGTCAGATATAACTCCTTTGGCGGCGGCTAACAGCTTCAGTCTATCCAACTACGATCCCGCCCTGTTGAACTTCCTCAAGGACAACGGGATCCAGATCGGTCTGCCCTTCGCCCTCTTCCCCGGCGTGATATTCTACAACAAAGCCCTGTTTGATGAAGCCAAACTGCCTTATCCGCCGCATAAGCTTGGCGATATGTACCAGGGCCAGCCCTGGACATGGGATACGCTGACAGCTCTTGCCAAGAAATTGACCGTCGACAAGAACGGCAATGATGCCACCATGGCTGCATTTGATAACAAGAGCGTTACCCAATTCGGCATGTGGATGGGCTTTACCGGCGGACGCCGTATGACCGCTCCCTTTGGCGGCGCGGTTCCTTACGTGGGTACCGACTACACCACCGCTGTGATCCCTCAGCAGTGGAAGGATGAATGGACGTGGTACTACAACGGCATATGGGCGAAGGATGCCTTCATGCCAAATGCCGACTATGCCAATAGCGATTTGTTTGCGAAGGGGAATCCATTCTCCTCCGGAAACGTAGCCATGACCTGGACGCTGACCTGGTACACCTGCTGCTTTGATATGGCCAAGCTGAGCTGGGATATGGCAGTCGTCCCGACGGTCAAAGGTGTGCGCACGGCCGGTATTGACGGCGATACGTTCTCGATCCCCGCCGGCAGCAAGAACAAGACACTGGCCTTCAAGGTCATGAAGGACATGGTCATGGATGCGGACCTTGGACCGATCTACGGCGGCATTCCTGGTAACACTGCCCTGCGGCAGGCGTTCTTTGACGGGATGAAGGCGAAAGCCGGGACCAACACGATCGACTGGAGTGTTGCCATTGCCATGTTGCCGTACCCCGACATCCCGCATCATGAGGCCTGGATGCCCAACATGTCCAAGTCGGAATCTGCAATTGATGCGTTCTATTCCAAGATAAGTTCAACGTCAGGCTTGGACCTGAATGCGGAGATTCTCAAGCTCCAAGACGCTTTGACCGCCCTCTACAAGGCAGCACCACAATAAAAGCGCATAAAGAGTAATCTACTGATTGATTCTCCTTGCGCCAGGTTGTTCAACTGGCGCAAGGAGAATGTTTTGAGAGGTATGCATGATCAAGATTAATCGTACGCACGTGCAGGGTTCCCCCGGGAAGACTGGTCGGCGAACGAATCGTCTATCACGGCGCCAAGCAAGATGGGGTCTTGCTTTTTTATCTCCATGGATAATTGGTTTTCTAGCCTTTCAATTGCTTCCGATCCTGGCAACAATATTCCTATCCTTTACGAATTACAATGGAAATGTAACTTTTAAGCTTGGCAATTTTAAATTTGTCGGCTTTGCAAATTATACGCGCATAACCACCGATCCCAATTTGCTGCAAGCGCTCGGCGTGACACTTAAATTTGCGGCCATTGCCGTACCGTTGGGATTGATCGTGCCGTTGTTTTTTGCCTTGCTGGTAAATTCCAGGCATTTAATCGGGCGGAATTTATTCCGTACGCTATTTTATTTACCCTCCGTGATTCCCGTGGTGGCGGTTACGATGGTTTTTAACGGCGTGCTCAACGCCCAATCCGGGTGGATAAATCAAATACTTGCCCTTTTTCACATACCGGGACCGCGCTGGTTTACCGATCCAAATTGGTGTGTTCCGGCCTTAAATATCATTGCCTTGTGGGGAGTGGGTAATGCGATGATCATTTTCCTGGCCGGGCTGCAGAATGTCCCGACGGAAATTATGGAGGCCGCGACCATCGATGGCGCCAGCGGAATTCAAAGGTTTTGGTATGTCACAATCCCACTCATCTCGCCAGTGATTTTTTATAACCTCACGTTGGGCATAATAAATGGATTCCAATATTTTATTCCGGCCATGCTCATTGGTGGCATCAATGGCAACCCAAATGGCGCCACCCTTACCTATAACCTGCAGTTCTATCGCGAGGCATTTGTTTTTAGCGAGATGGGGTACGCCTCGGTCATGGCCCTCATCTTGTTTGTGATCGTAATGATCTGTACTACGGTCATGTTTACCTGGGGGCAGCGACGGGTTTATTACGCCGGAGGCGAAAGATAAACAGGTATTCCGCGGAGCCTGGAAGTTAAAGGAGTAGAGACGATATGGAAACGCAACAAGCCATGCAGATATCTGGCAACTCGCAGGGCTGGAAAAAACTACACAACCGGGCGCGAAAACAAGCCCCCATGATCGGTGTGACATTATTGGGATTATTTCTTTTATTAATCTTCATTTTGCCGCTCGGGTACATGGTGAATACGGCGTTTAAATTGGATACGCAA
>JBEKVG010000197.1:0-5691 GCA_049514195.1 Anaerolineales bacterium
GCATGCTCAAGCGGCATACAATTCCTTTATGGGAGGCTATTCGCCATTTGGAGGGCTTGTTGGCTATTGGTGCCCAGGCTGCTAATGGCATAGATGATACCATTCTTGACCCATAACAGGGCATATTGAGGAGCATCATCGGCTGGCCGCTGGATGAGCGTCCCGGTCACTCCGTCAACCGCCACCTGCTCATAGGTGGCCGCATTCTTGGGAAGCGGGATCACCAGGGTGGAGGTCCAATCCACCGTTTGCGTGAATGCCGCGGCCTGACCGCTGGTCATGCCGGTGAATTCCAAGCCGATCTGAGCGAGTTGGGCGATTTTCAGTTCTGGCGGGGCAGATACGGTCGGGGTAGGGATTTCCGCCAGGATAACACAGTCGGGATACTTGCGACCAGCCGACCCACCCGAGTGGTTTAGATCGACGCCGGTATCCTGTGTGGCCGGATCGGGGCAGTTGCCAAAGGCAATACTCACGCTGGCAGGAATCTTCACCGCTACGTCGGCTCCATTGATCGAGCTGGGTAACACTAGGTCAGGCCGCCCCGATTCGTTCAGGAGCGCCTGAGCCTTGGTCACATCGACTTTGATCGTAAAGGCGGCTGCATTTTCAACGCTGAAGCGGGAGGGCGTCATTCCCTCCGGCACGCGCACGCTAAAACCAGACTGTTGGCTGGCCTGGGCAGCGTCTGAAACAGTGACCGGTCTGCCGGGTTTCTGCTGCATGGTAATTGAACTTGAAATCAGGTCACTGACCTGTTTACCGAGCGTATCGTTCCCGGTCAGTTGTTGCATACCGGTAAAGTCAACCGGGACCACCACCACCTGCTGGACGCGGAAGAGATTCAAGAATTTATCAGCCAGTGCACGCGTCGAGGGTACTGACAATACGATAACCAGAACGAGCACGATCGCCAGCCCAACGCGCAAAAGCGGGGAAGTAAATAATTTTCTGAACATGGAAATCTCCTTTCGATTGTTATTACGTTGATGGAAATGGTTTAAGGCTGTTTGGGCCGCTGGACCGTTGCCTGCCCCGTGTTCTTTCGGGGTTTGGGCCGGGCCGGCCAGGAAGGACAGCTCTCGGACTATTTGCTGCGTCTGTGACTGGATCAGATCCTGCTGTGCCCGACAAACGAGGCAAGTTTCGAGATGGAGCTTGCCTGCTCCATCCAACTCTCCGTCGAGGGCAGCGCGTAGTTGACCATCGTTCAAATGTTTATTCATGGTTCCTCCTGAAAAAGGGCGCGGTATGCTTTTTCAAACTCGCGTTCGGCTCGCAATAGCAGCGGACCGATGGATGTGGGGGAAAGATCCAGGACTCTAGCGATGTCCTTGTAAGCCATGCCCGAGTAACGCATGACCAGCAGCTCTGCCTGGCGGGGATTCATTTTGGCAAGTACCAATTGGGCAAGGCGATGATCCTCTTTATTTTCAAGAATTATCGCCGGCTTGTCTTCAGGCACATCTCCCAGGACATCTTTGCCGGCTGCCATTTCGTATTGTACCCGGCGCTTGAAACTGCGGATGGAGCGCAGTCCCAGGTTGGCTGCCACACGGTACAACCAGCCGCCCAGGTTATCGCCTTTGCCAGACTTAGGTGGACGCTGGTAGAGCCTGAAAAAGGTTTCCAGGGCGAGATCCTCCGCCTCGGCTGGGTCTCCAATCATGCGAACTAGCAGCCGGTAGATCGAACTCCAGTGCTCGAGGAATAGCTCCTCAAATGAAGAGGAGGCTATAGAAACTTCGTTGGGCTCATTCCGGGGATCGACCGGACCCGCTTTGCGCACCTTCATGGCTTGGAAGGCTCTTTTATTGAGAAGGGTTTCATCCATCGGGCCTGTTTGTCTATCCTGATATATAAACCCCTCTCGATGGGAAAATGAGACAGTTTCATGGCTGAGAGATTACCGGTGATTCTATTCCCAGGGTGCCAAGATGATGACATTCCCAGGGTTTGCGGCATGGCCAAGGAAAGGCATACTCCAACTTGCTTCGATCGTTTTTAATAAAGAATAATGCGTGTACGGTGTGGAATCCTGGAAACCATTTCTCGCCAGTGGGGAAATCAGGACAGTAGGGACACGTCCACCCGCCTTGGCAGGCAGGCCGCAACAGGAATGGTCTGTCTGACCTTCGTCCCAGGTAAGGACAATCAGATATGGCTCCGTTGCAGCCCGCGGCTGGAGATAGGCGAGCAGTTTTTGAACCGAGCCTGCCAACCAATGATCCGCCACGCCCAGGCCACAGAAAGGATCAGTTGATGCGTTGTGGCCGGAGTTGCAAAGGTTGGGCATGATGTAGACGAAATCGGGCAACTTCCCGGCTGCCAAGTCACTGTCGAGTTGGGTCAGTGGAACGATTGAGCGTTCACAACGCGCCGCATCCAGGCGGATGGGATCAAAGTAAATAAATGGATCATGCTTTTGTGCGTAGGTTATCGTGTTGCCAACATAACAGGGGTGAGGCATATCCTCCAGGTACGCTCGCCAGGTGCGCCCGCTCGCCTCGATCTGGTCTGCCAGGCTGGGCGCCTGGACAAAGCACTTGGTGCAATCAGAGTTGATCCCAAAAGTGTTCCCTCCAAAGACCGCGATATAGTTTGGCAGGCTAGGATGGGTCACGGCATAGTACTGGGTCAACAATGTATTTTCACTGGCTAATTGGTTGTAATACGGCATCGACCGGTTTCCGATCACGGAATCGAACTCGCGATTCTCAAAGAAGATGACCACGATATGGGTAAAATCCGGTACGGCAAAATGAGTGGTTGGCGAGGGGGTCAGGGGTGAAAGAGCATTCAGTAGGACCGATGATTCGGTCGGTAGGGTGGTCGGTGAGGGAGGCAGGGAACGGATTGGTGGAACGGCGGTATAGGGAACGGGAATGCAAGCTGCCAGACCAGTTAGAAGTACAAAATAAAAGTACAACTTAGTGAAGCATGGGGGTATTTTCATACAACAAGGAAATCGGAACCTAATATGTGCTGGCTGCGTTTTTATTGGTGTCAAACAAAGGAGCAATCCAATGAGAATTTCAATAATCTTACTACTAATCATCCTATTAGTGAGTGCATGTGCATATCGGCAAGTTATAGCTCCAATATTCTGTTGAGTAATTCTTAGCCGCGATTGTGTGGAGTATAATTGCCGCTGGAATGAATTTGTATTCTGCCAATTCTCAGCACTAAATCAGGTGTGTAAAAATATCACATCGATGCCGGAGACAGAGAAAGTGGCGGCAACCATTAACATTCCTGATAGTAACAAATCAGGGGGGGACTTCCTGCGCATACGACCCACTTTTGGATTTATAGCCAATTGGGGGTTAACCGATCCATACAGCAGCCCGATGTGGTGGGGAGCGGTCGAAGCAGCCGAGATATTGGACGTTAACCTGGTCGGGTTCGGCGATATTAATATCTACGATCTCCAGCGCAACCGTTCGCTTTATTGGAAATACCAGCCGTCCAGGCTGGACGGGTTGGTGCTGGTGAATGCCATCTTCCCCCGTCTTCAACACGAATTGTTTGGCACAGTGCCAGTAGTCAACATTGGTTTTCCAATGGAAGATGTGGTTTCTTCGATTCTGATTGACAACCACGAAGGTATGCGTGCGGCCATGAGGCATTTGATTGAGATACACGGCCGCCGCCGGCTGGCCTTCATCAAAGGGCCAACCAATAATCCAGACGCGGCGGAGCGCTTCCGGGCGTATGAAGAGGAACTCCAATACCATGGTCTGAGCGTTGACCCCGATCTACTCTACCAACCCTATGAATGGTCGCCGCCGGCGGGGCGGGAAGGGATGCGGGTCTTGCTGGACGACCGCGGAGTACAGTTTGATGCACTGGTAGCAGCAAACGATAATATGGCCCTGGCTGCGATGGCCGAATTGCAATTGCGAGGTTTGAACGTACCGTACGATGTAGCTGTAAGCGGATTTGATGATGCCATTGAATCATCAACCAGTATGCCTCCATTAACCACCGTACGCCAGCCGCTACATAGAATGGGCCGGCTGGCGCTGGAAGCCTTGCTGGCATATACCCAGGGCAAAAGCGTACCACCAAAGTTGTTCCTGCCAACCACGTTGCGTGTGCGCCGTTCGTGCGGTTGTTTGTCTGAAGCAGTGGTGAACGTTAATCAAGGCATGCAAATTACCAAGGTGAATGAAAGAACCACCGAACCTACGCGGACGGCCCAAGCGAGTTCCCTGCTGGAGGCGCGCCGGGAGGTTTTGTTGGCCGAAGTTCAGCGGGCGATGCCGCTGCAAGATGAGCCAAAGTTTTCGAATACAGCCGGAGAATGGTTGCAAGCACTCATAATCAGCCTGGAAAAAGGGGACAACGGCGAAGCTTTTCTGACTGCGATAGATTTGACTTCGCGAGGCATGATGGAGCGCCAGATATCGATAGCCGAATTACAGGATGTGCTTTCGGCGTTACGGCGCGAGGGCTGCCGTGCTTTGGCTGACCACCCAGCCTGGCTGGCGCAGGCAGAGAATTTATGGCACCGGGCACGCGTGTTCCTGAATGAATTGACCCTCCAGCAGCAAATCCAGAAGCGGGTACAGTTGAACGACCAAATGGCAGTGTTGCGTGCCATCAGCCAGACAATGGCGGTTACGTTTCATTTGGACAATTTGATGGAGATCCTGGTTCGCGACCTGAAGCAGTTGGGGATTGAGAGTTGCTACGTGGCATTATATGAGGGCGTGAACCGGCCAGCAGAATGGGCACGCGTGATCCTGGCCTTCAATGAAGCGCAGAAGTTAACTCTTAAGGGCAGAAAACGTTTTCCCATCGCCCAATTGTTGCCAGCCAATCTGTGGAGCGAACGGCGGCGTACCTTGGTGCTTGAGGCGTTGGAGTTTCAAAGTGAAGAAATCGGGTTTGTGCTATTTGAAGTTGGTCCTCACGAAGGCGCGGTTTACGAAGCCTTGCGGAGCCAATTGGGCAGTTCAATTAAAGGGGCTGTGTTGTTCGATGAGCGCGACCACTTGCTGACAAAAACGACTCAATTGTATCGCCAGGCTGCCGAAGGACAGCGGCTGGCTGAAGAAGCCAACCGGCTCAAAAGCCGTTTCCTTTCCATGGTCAGTCATGAACTATGCGCGCCGCTAAACCTGATCACCGGCCTGAGTGAATTGACGTTGAAGGACACGGAAAGTCAAAAGTCGCTTAATAATGACAATTTAAAACTGATGCATATCACCGCTCAACACCTGGATGACCTGGTTCGCGATGTATTGGACCTGGCGCGGGACGAGATGGGAGAACTCAGGCTTGTATGTGAACCGCTGGACCTGGCCAAGGTGCTTGACGCAGTTGCTGTTGTGGGCGAACAGCTAGCCTGTGAGCATGGATTGGGTTGGCGTGCACAAGTACCAGCTGGTCTGCCGCTGGTATGGGGCGATCCCACCCGTTTGCGGCAAGTAGTTCTTAACTTAATTAACAACGCCGTCAAATTCACTGAAAAAGGCGAAATTAGTCTGCTGGTGATGGCCGGTAAGGAGTTGCTTACCATCTCCGTCAACGATACCGGTCTGGGAATTCCACCCGCCGAGCAAGGCGTTATCTTTGACGAATTTCGCCAGTCCGATCGGACGGCTGCGCGAGGGTATGGAGGACTGGGGCTGGGGCTGGCGATCTGCAAACGGCTGGTCAAAATGCACGGCGGCGAAATTGCTG
>JBEKVG010000198.1:0-5690 GCA_049514195.1 Anaerolineales bacterium
CAATTCTTTTCGTTTGGATTTTTCGTCAACGCATGTTAAAATAATTATAGTACAGAGATATGTTCTGGAGGATATATGAATGTTCACCCCCTGGCAGGCAAAATTGCTCCCTATGAATATCTGATTAACGTTCCACGGCTTATTTCCGCCTATTACACCCACCAGCCTGATCCGGCAAACCCAGACCAACGCGTTTCCTTCGGAACTTCTGGGCATCGCGGGTCATCCTTGAACAACAGCTTCAATGAGGCCCATATCTTGGCGATCAGCCAGGCTATTTGTGAATGGCGGAGATCTCAGAATACCACCGGACCCTTGTACCTGGGAATGGATACCCATGCCCTTTCCGAGCCGGCTCTGTATACTGCGATCGAAGTGTTTGCAGCAAATGGCGTGAATACAGTTATCCAGCAAGGCTTTGGCTACACTCCTACCCCGGTCATTTCCCATACCATATTGGCCTACAACCGCGGGCGGACGACTGGCCTGGCAGATGGGGTGGTGATCACACCCTCGCATAATCCCCCCGGAGACGGCGGGTTTAAGTACAACCCTCCCTCGGCAGGCCCTGCGGACACCGGCACCACCAAATGGATCCAGGAGCGCGCCAATCAAATTATTGCGGACAGATTGAAAGAGGTCAAGCGGACCCCGCTCGAAAAGGCTCTTAAAAGCGCCACCACCCATGCATATGATTACGTCAAGCCTTATGTAGAAGACCTGAAGAATGTTGTTAATCTGCAAGTAGTTGCTGCAGCCAAATTAAAAATCGGGGTCGATCCATTGGGCGGCTCGGGAGTGGGTTTTTGGGAGCCAATTGCAGAGCAATATGGACTCAACCTCGAAATTGTGAATCCACGCGTGGATCCGACTTTTTCATTCATGACCCTGGATTATGATGGCAAGATCCGGATGGATTGCTCTTCGCCTTACGCCATGGCCAGCCTGGTAGGTCTGAAAGATCAATATGACATCGCTTTTGGCAATGACACCGATTACGACCGTCACGGAATCGTTACGCGCAGCGTTGGGCTAATGAACCCCAACCATTACCTTGCGACGGCTATATGGTACCTGTTCCAAAATCGACCCGGCTGGGGAAAAGATGTCGCGGTCGGCAAAACCCTTGTGTCCAGCTCAATGATCGATCGCGTGGCAGCCTATCTCGGGCGCAAATTGTGCGAAGTGCCGGTCGGGTTCAAATACTTCGTCGATGGGCTTCTGGATGGCTCCTTCGGATTCGGCGGAGAGGAGAGCGCCGGCGCATCGTTCCTGCGCCTTAATGGCACTGTCTGGACGACCGACAAGGACGGTTTCATCCTTGACCTGCTATCTACGGAAATCCTGGCGACTACCGGCCGCGACCCGGGCGAGCACTATCAAGCCCTGGAAAAGCAGTTTGGCAAGACATGGTATGCCCGCAAAGATGCACCCATCAGCCTGGCCGGGAAGGCTATTCTTGCCAACCTTTCACCGGAGATGGTAGCGGCCAACGAGCTGGTAAGAGACAAAATCACTGCCAAGCTGACCCACTCACCCTACAAACACGCTCCCATTGGCGGTATAAAAGTCGTGACGGACAAAGGTTGGTTTGCTGCCCGTCCCTCTGGCACAGAAAACGTATATAAGATCTATGCCGAAAGCTTCGTAAGTGAAGATCACCTGAGCCAGATCCAGGCCGAAGCCCAAGCCATTGTCGATGCGGCCTTGAAAACATGTAATGCAGCTGCCTGAGCAGCCAAATGAGGTGAAAAGTGACAGCAATGCATGCAACCCGACTCTACTTGATCCGTCACGGCTCTACCAATCTGAGCGCTGAAGACCGCTTTTCCGGTGGCACAGATGTCGATCTTTCTGACGAAGGTCGCTGGCAGGTTGCCTGTCTGGCGAGGCGTCTCGCCAATCACAAGATCACCGCCATCTACTGTAGCCCCATGCGGCGAGCGATCGAGACCGCCTCGATCATCGGCCAACCCTTCCAAATCATCCCGGAAACCTATGATGGTCTGCGCGAAATCCATCATGGACGATGGGAGACCATGAGCCGCGCGGAAGTCGAAGCACAATATCCTCAAGAATATGCTGACTGGCAGGAGGACCCCTTTACTTTCGCTCCCGAAGGAGGCGAGTCGGGCTTGATGGTCCTGGCCCGTGCACTGCCGGTCATTCGTTCGATCATTCTAGACCATGCCGGCCAGACGGTCGCAATTGTCTCCCATAAAGCCACAATACGGCTGATTATCAGCAGTATTCTTGGCTTTGACGCCCGGGGTTATCGGGATCGGCTGGATCAATTGCCGGCCTGCCTGAATATTTTGGATTTTAAAGATCCCGTGCGGGCACGCTTGATGCTTTTTAATGATGTATCCCATTATGTTGATCAACCGCCTTATTCCCAAAACCGCCTTTCAAAATGGTTTGAGTCACCATTCTCATCCTGAGAATTCTAATAACCCATATTTTCTTTAAGGAGGCATGACATGAGCGTGGATGCCAGCCAGAAAATCACCCGTTTTGTCGAAAAGCCGAAGCAGTCCGATAGCACCCTGGCTTCGATGGGGATTTATGTCTTCAACTCGAAATTCCTGCTCCAGCAGCTGGAAGAGGATGGCTAGGATAAAAATTCAGCCCACGACTTTAGTAAGAACATCATCCCCCACATTGTTGCGATGGAGCGGGTTTATGCTTACCCGTTCATGGGCTATTGGGTGGATGTTGGAACGATACAATCCTATTGGGAGACCAACATGGCTCTGTTGGAGGAAGAATCCGCTCTGAACCTTTACGACTCCAATTGGATCATCCACACTCGTTCCAAAGAACGCCTCCGGTCAAGTGCATTAAGCCCGGAGAGATGATAAATAGTTTGGCCTCCAACGGTTGCATCATCAAAAGCAAAGTGATTAACTGTGTTCTTTCACCTGGCGTGCAGATTGAGGAGGGCGCAGTGGTACGCGACTCAGTGATCATGAACGATACGATCATCAGAACTGGGGCGGTGGTAAGCTGCTGCATCCTGGATAAAGAGATCGAGGTTGGCGCCAACGCCAAGGTGGGCACAGGCGAGGATGACACTCCAAACCAGCAGGAGCCGACCCACCTGGACACCGGAATCACGATCGTTGGAAAGCGAGCCCAAATCCCGGCCGGTGCCGTTATTGGCCGCAACTGCCGGATTGATCCAGCCACCCTCCAGGATGATTATGAATCTCTGCAGGTTCCCAGCGGCGGTACGGTAAGTAAAAAGTTGCAATAAAAGGAGAACTAATTAATGATAACGGCGGCAACGGTGCCTGCACCGAGGGAACCATGGTGGGTTTGAGGTGAAGGTGGCCGCTACTAATGACGTGAAGTACTCCTACCGGTTAGAGCGCATCTCCGGCGTCGAGGCTGCCGCTATTGGCTGCAATTGGAGCTTCGCTTCCATCGTCGACATCAACCGTAAATGGCGCAATCTTGCTGTTAGGCATTTTGAAAACCAGAATTTCTAGGACTCTGAACAACCTGGCTTGGACAGGTTGTTCGGAGAAATTGATTTGACCAGACAAAGTGCCCCGCGGCCGGATAGTTGGCAAAAAACTGCAAAGAAATAAGGAGAAAAAATATGTCTCGACTTGAAGAATCGCCTGCCTGGCAGGCGTTGGTCCAGCACCAGCGCGAAATGGACAATTTGCACATGCGCGACCTTTTTACCAGCGACCCTCAGCGCTTTGCCCGGTTTTCACTCCAGTTTGGAGATATCCTGTTTGATTTTTCGAAGAACCGCATCACCGAAAAAACGTTGACATTGTTGTTTGACCTGGCGCGCCAGGCTGGCCTGGCGCAAAGGATTGAAGCCATGTTTAGCGGTCAGAAGATCAACACGACCGAGAACCGGGCAGTTCTCCATGTGGCTCTGCGCAACCGTTCCAATCAGCCGATCTACGTAGATGGCCAGGACGTGATGCCGGAGGTCAACCAGGTGTTGGCCAAGATGCGCAGCTTCAGCGATGCGGTTCGCTCCGGTGCATGGAAAGGCTATACCGGCAATTCCATCACTGACATTGTAAACATCGGTATTGGCGGCTCAGACCTGGGCCCCAAGATGGTATGCGAGGCATTAAAGCCTTATGGCAGGCCGGATCTACGCGTCCATTTCGTCTCGAATGTGGATAGTACCGACCTGGTGGAGACACTTAAAATCCTCGACCCTGAAACTACCTTGTTCCTGGTGGCGTCCAAAACCTTTACCACCCAGGAAACGATGGCGAACGCCCATTCGGCGCGCGCCTGGTTCCTGGCAGCGGCCAAAAACGAAGCAGCCATTGCTATGCATTTTGCTGCCATGTCCACCAACTCTGAGGCAGTCAGCAAATTCGGGATCGATACCCGCAACATGTTTGAGTTTTGGGACTGGGTCGGCGGGCGCTATTCCCTGTGGTCGGCTATTGGGCTCTCGATTGCGCTCTTCATCGGTATGGATCGTTTTGAAGAGTTGTTGAGTGGCGCACACAAGGTCGACCAGTATTTTCGCACGGCGCCTTTCGAGCAAAACATCCCGGTTATTATGGGCCTGTTGGGTGTCTGGTACAACAACTTTTTCGGGGCCCAATCCCATGCCATCCTGCCTTATGACCAGTACCTGGTTTACTTCCCGGCCTATTTCCAACAGGGAGACATGGAAAGCAACGGCAAGAGCGTCAACCGGCAGGGCGAATGGGTGAATTACTCCACCGGTCCAGTGATCTGGGGACAGCCCGGTACCAACGGCCAGCATGCCTTTTACCAGCTTATCCACCAGGGCACCATGCTCATCCCCTGCGACTTCCTGGCCGCCGCGCAAAGCCACAATCCACTGGGCGAGCACCATCCCATCCTTGTATCCAATTACCTGGCCCAGACCGAGGCATTGATGAAAGGCAAGACGCCTGAAGAGGCCCGAGCAGAGCTGGTCAAGGAGGGCTTTTCCGGCGCACAGCTTGAGATCCTGGTGCCAGCCAAGACTTTCTTCGGGAATCACCCGACCAACTCCTTCCTTTATCCCGAACTGACCCCAGAAGTTCTTGGCTCATTGATTGCGCTTTATGAGCATAAAATCTTCACGCAAGGCGTCATCTGGAACATCAATTCCTTCGATCAAATGGGGGTTGAGCTGGGCAAGCAACTCGCAAAAAAGATCTTGCTGGAGCTGTCCGGCGAGGGCCAGGTTACCAGCCACGACTCATCCACCAATGGTCTGATCAATGCCTTCAAGTCTTTAAGGCGGAAGGGATGATTAAATATGGGCACCATTAAAGTTCTGTTTCTGGCATCGGAAGCTGATCCGCTGGTGAAAGTCGGCGGGTTGGGTGATGTGGCTGGTTCACTGCCACGTGCTTTGAATCAGCTTTCTGGAGAAAAAACCGGGGGCATTAATGTTGACATTCGCCTGGTAATTCCTTTTCATTCAGCCATCCGTAAGAAAATTGAAAATCCTGAATTCCTATTTGAATTCGATGTCCCCGCAAAGGACGGAGCGGTCAAGGCCCAGGCATTTCATGTCGAAGTGAACGGGGTCCATACCTACCTGCTGGCGGGCGCGCCGATCGGGGAGGATGCGCCTGTCTACAGCCCGGATGCGGCAGTTGATGGCCAAACGTACATTTTCTTTTCCCTGGCTGCGCTCGAATTTGTTAAGCAGCTTGGTTGGCAGCCGGATATCCTGCATGCGA
>JBEKVG010000199.1:0-5643 GCA_049514195.1 Anaerolineales bacterium
AGGCTTTCGCCCATTGCCCAATATTCCCTACTGCTGCCACCCGTAGGTGTCTGGCCCGTGTTTCAGTGCCAGTGTGGGGGACCACCCTCTCAGGTCCCCTACCCGTCGTAGCCTTGGTGGGCCGTTACCTCACCAACTAGCTGATGGGACGCAGGTCCCTCCCGAAGCGCATTACTGCTTTAATCATCAGATTCTAAAACTGGTGATCACATGCGGTATTAGCAGTCCTTTCGAACTGTTATCCCACACTTCGGGGCAGGTCACCAACGCGTTACGCACCCGTTCGCCACTAAGAAGCCTCCGTATTGCTACAAAAGCTTCTTCGTTCGACTTGCATGTATTAAGCACGCCGCCAGCGTTCATCCTGAGCCAGGATCGAACTCTCCGCAAAAATCACCTCTGATGAGGTGTAAGTTACGGATAGAACGACAGGCTTGCTTCCTATCACATTTCAGTTGTTAAGGTCCTGATAACAAAGCGGGCTGAATTTTACCCGCGAGGTCCATCCCCGTCAAGTCCTGGAGAGACAAAATTGCCGATGCTTCTCGTTCAACATCGGCTCGTCAGATTGCAGTGCTTGCTGCTATGTTTTTCTGACGTGAGACGTCGCTCTGTTGTAAAGGATATGTCCTCTCGGACGAGATCTTCATGGGGATGAATGTGCGTGTCTATTATACGCAGACGGACAAACTTGTCAAGCGATTATCGTACAAATTTGGTTATTTTAAGGTCGAAGGCTGCTTTTTACTATTCTCTTACTCCATCTCCTGCCTGCCCGACAGAGCCCGCAGCAAAGTATTCTGGTCGGCATACTCCAGGTCACCGCCAACTGGCAGACCACGCGCCAGACGCGTGACACGCACACCCAGGGCGCGTAAGCGCGGTTGCAAATACTGCGCGGTTGCCTCTCCTTCCATGGACGGGTTGGTTGCCATGATTACTTCCTTCACACCACCGCGCTGGATGCGTTCCAGCAATGGCCTAATCTTTAAATCATCTGGGCCGATACCGTCAATGGGGGAAAGAACGCCTTGCAAAATGTGGTATTTCCCTTTATATACGCCCACGCGCTCCAATGCCAGTACATCCAACGGGTCTTCTACCACACAAATGAGTGCGCCATCCCGTTGGCTGCTCTCGCAAATCTCACAAAGCGCGTGGCCGGCGGAAGTGATGTTGAAACATTCCTGGCAAAAAGCAATGCGGGTTTTGATGTCCGTCAGCGCCTCCGCCAGTTGACCGGAAACTTCGTCGGGGGCGCGCAGGAGATAGAATGCCAACCGAGAGGCTGTCTTGGGGCCAATGCCCGGTAGTCGCTCAAGTGCCAAGATCAGATTTTGGATTGGGTCAGGTAACATAGCATGTTCCTGTGTCAAGTGATCCCGTGTCAAGTGTTCTCCCACGCGAGAACGTGGCACAGGAACACATGACACGGGATCACGGTTAAAACGGCAGTCCTCCCGCCAGAGGCCCCATCACCTGCTGTTGCAGTTCACGGGATTTATCCAGCGCCAGGTTAACAGCAGTCAGGATTAGGTCCTGGAGCATTTCGGCGTCAGCCTCTTGCAATAGTTCGGGAGCAATCTCGACCGCCTGGCATTTTTGGTCGCCGGTCATCATCACCTTAACTGCGCCGCCGCCGGCTGTTGACTCGACAGTCTCCGCGGCCAACCTCGCCTGTGCCTCAGCCATTTGCTGCTGGAGACGCTGGATCTGTTGCATCATTCCGGATTGAGCGCCCACGGGGCGGTTAAAACCTTTGGCCATAATCACTCCTGTGTATCGACAATTTCACCGCCAGCTTTAAGCGCCGCGGCTACCATCCCATCCGCTTTGATATTCGGTGGAACATTCTGTTTTGTATTTGATACAACGCACCTGATTCCCAGCTCCACACCTAACACTTCAATGATTGCCTTGCGGATCAGTTCGATTTGCTCTGGTGTATCAGCTTTAGAGCGGTTGATTTCACTGGCAAAACCAATTGTCAGTATATTATTTTTTAGTTCAATTGGTTTACAGGAGTTGATCATTCCAGCAAACAGTTTGTTGACCTTGTTGACTTCAATATAAACTTGTTTCCACGATTTTGCCACCTGGTCGAGACTAATGCCGGATTTCGATTGCGCCGCGGGGTTTTCCTCTAATTTTTCCCTCTCTTTGCGAGGCACTGGCTTATCTACAGGCTTTTCAACCGCATTCACGGCTGGCATGCTAGCCTTCTGGTAGAGCACCTGGCGCTGCTCCTCCGGTTTCCCAGGCTTCACTGCCTTTGGTATCTCCGCCAACATTTCCATCGCTTCGGCCAACGCCAGCTCCAGAGGCAGGGATAGCTGCCAGCCACCCCGCAGGTCTATGGCAGCCGTATTGAAGGATTTGATCAAGCGCAATACATCCATCGGAGGAAAGGCTTTGGCATGCTTTTCCGCCTGCATCCGTACGTCGGACGCCAGATCCACTCCTGAAACATTACCCATTTGGATAAGCAACAGCGCCCGGAGATAATCCACCACCTGGCGCGCCAGCAAGCGCGGGTCGGTGCCGGAATCCAGGGCAGTGTGGATGGCATCCATGCCAGCAGCCGGAGCCCGCTCAAGCATCGCATTAACCAGTGTGATCACCGTCTGGCTGGTGGCCGTCCCAAGTACTATCTGCGTCAGGCCAAGCGTGATTTCCTTTCCAGTGGAAGCCATTTGGTCGAGCAGGGAGATGGCATCTCGCATGCCCCCGGCAGACTGGCGGGCAATCAGGGTCAGCGCGGCCGGTTCAGCGGTCAGCTTTTCGGATTCGGCAATGCGATTCAATTGCTTGACGATGTCATCCACCGGGACACGCCGAAATTCATAGCGCTGGCAGCGCGAAAGGACGGTGGCCGGGATTTTATGCATCTCGGTGGTGGCCAATACAAAAATGGCATGGGGAGGCGGCTCTTCGAGCGTTTTCAGGATAGCGTTGAATGCCTGTGGGGAGAGCATGTGGACTTCATCGATGATGTAGACTTTGAACTGCCCCTGGTTGGGAGTAAAGTTGATCTTGTCGCGCAAATCGCGCACATCTTCGACAGAGTTGTTGGAAGCCGCGTCGATCTCAATCAGGTCCAGGAAGCGACCCTCGTTGACCGCCACACAATAGGCGCATTTGTTACACGGACGCGCAGCCGGATCGGGGTCCAGGCAATTGACCGCTTTCGCCAACAAACGGGCAACGGTGGTCTTGCCTGTACCGCGCGGACCTGCGAATAGATAAGCATGGACTACGCGCCCGCCTATGACTGCGTTGCGCAATGTCTGGATCACATGCTGCTGCCCAACGACTTCGTCCCATTTCTGCGGACGCCATTTGTTGTATAAAGCGGTGCTCATCTCGTTCTATCTCTTCCAGTAGATTTCGGGGGATATCCGATTTCTTCAAATGATCTTCGTGTACCTTCGTGTGACTTCATGGATAGAAAATTCATGGAACCCGATAGAAAGCGCGTACAATGGCATTCGTGTCGTAGAGTGCCACCAGCTCACCAGATATCCAGACCGGGGAAGAACGGCCCCAGTAGAGGTCAGTGGGGGTATCTTTGCCTGAAGTGGTATGTACCTGCACTTTGGCACCCGGAGCAAGCATTAACTGTGGAAATATATAGACAAGACCCTTATTATCTGCCAGATACCATCCTGTCAATATCAATTCTTTCGTGCCGGCATTTTGTATGACCATCCGTTCTTGTGTGATCGTTCCCGCGCCGATGAGACCGATAATATTAATGTTTTCGTTATTATTGCCGGGTGAGACAGTAGGAGTATCCGGCAATGCTACGGGACACTCCGGGCGGTGAGCACGGTTATAGAAAAAGAGTACCGTCCCCACCACGATGGCAGAGACAAATATATTGATCAGGAGGTAGGAGAACAGCCGCCAGCGTGATTTCATGCTGGCTGAATGATAGCACAAAAATGTCGAACCTTTAACGTTTTAACACCGGCATGTTATTGCCACCCAATCCCCGGAGCAGCGCTGCTCAACCAACTTCAACTCATGCACCTCTGCAGCAGATTGGACCGCCTCGACCTGCTCTGCCAGGATCCCAGAAAGGATGAGGCAACCACCTGGCGTGACCAAATCGGCAAGACCCATGCCAAACAGCCGAACGATAATCGGGGCGAGGATATTCGCCAGCACCAACGGCGCTTGCCGGATTGGGAATCTTCCCTCCAAAATCTCCGTCACAGAACCCAATCCAATCGCGAAATGCTCCGGCGCAATATTGTTAGCATTCGCATTTTCGCGGCTGGCTTTTATCGAGGCTACGTCAATATCCACCCCAAGGGCGAATTCTGCGCCAAGTTTCAGCGCGCCTATGGACAGGATTCCGGAGCCACAGCCAACGTCAATAACGTTCACCGGTAGGCGATCAGCCATGCTCAACAGGTCGAAATTATCTTCGAGGAGTTCAAGGCAAAGTTGCGTGGAGGGGTGTGTACCGGTGCCAAAGGCCATGCCGGGGTTTATCTTGATGGGTTTGCGGGAGACGTCCGGCGAATCCAACCAGGCCGGAAGGATGATGAGCTTTTTTCCAATTGGGATTGGTCGATAACGTTCCTTCCAGGCCTCCATCCAGTTCTGATCCGCCAATGGTACAAAGACCGGGGCAGGCAGAGGCTGGATCATACCCAGGTAGTGGAGACTCTCTTCCAACTTTTGGCGCGTCTCTTCCAGCCTCCCATCAGCAGGTAGATAGGCGCGTACGGTGATTGGTCCGACCGGGGTGCCTTCGTCTTCCGCGTTGATAAAGTCCACGGCCTGCTCGGTGGTCACACCATTGGGCGCGAAGCGTGCCAGTACATCCGCCACAGCCTCAGCCAATTCGCCGTTTACGGTCAGGGATACTTCAAGCCAGTTCATAAAATCAGCTAGCTTCCCTCTGCAGGATTGCCAGGGCTTTCTCAATGGTCCCCTGATGGTCTTCAGGGAAAGCCGGGAGCGCGCCGGTATCAAAATATTGGATCATGGATACTTCTTCGTTTGGGATGAATGTACCGCTGACGCCGGTACACAGATAAGTCAGAATGACCTTCCGGACCTCTTTGGAACTCTCGACCAGCAGGAGTCTGATCCCCTGCACGGTCAGCCCGGTTTCCTCCCAAAGTTCCCGTCGGACAGCCTCAGCCGGGTCCTCGCCAAATTTAATGTCACCACCTGGCAGACCCCAGGGGTACAGGCGACGATAGGTATGCCTGCAAAGAAGGATCTGACCCTCGTCATTTAAGATGATCGCGCCGGCGACAACCAAGTAATGCGGCCGGACGATTGCCGAGGCCAGGCGCTCCAGCCATGGCGGCAGGATACGCCAGATTTGAAGAAGGAACCTCTTCACTCCATATCGCTCCACGGGTGAGCCAACTGGTTTCTAGCCTCCCAACGCTTCGTTCAGCCAGTCGATGAAACCCTTCTCCTTCGGCTTGACCGTCGTCCCCAAGGTGGCGGATAGTTTCTCGAAGAGTTCTCTTTGTTCTTTCGTCAGTTTGGATGGGATATCCACATTAATCCTCACCAATACGGCCCCGCGGCCGGACGTATGGACGTGAGGCCCACCACCCGCCTTGAGTGTGAAAATCATTCCCGGCTGCGTTCCAGCGGGGATTTTCAGTATTT
>JBEKVG010000200.1:0-9471 GCA_049514195.1 Anaerolineales bacterium
TTCGCCTGGCGTACCATCAAAGGGTTTGTGTAAAAGTAATGGCGCCCGTCCAAGGCAGGGGCTGCCAGGATGTTGTTATATAGCACCCGTTCCATCTGGTCTGCATACCGGCTTTCACCGGTTGCCAGCAGCAGCCGCCAATTCCACATGAGACTGGCAACGGCGGCGCATGTTTCACAATAAGCCTGATCGGCGGGCAGCTCATACGGATCGCCAAACGCTTCGCCATCAAAACGCGACCCCACTCCACCGGTAATATACAGCTTTGTTCCGGTAATATCTTTCGAGAGGCGCAGCATGGCCTCCAATAGGGCCTGCTCCCCGGTCTCCAGAAAGAGATCGGTGACCCCGGAAGCCAGGTAGAGCTGGCGCACGGCATGGCCGGCCGCCTGCCTAACCTGGCGCACCGCGACGTGGTCCTGATGGTATTCTGGGCCATACGACCGATGGCCTTTCAGCTTATTCTGGCCGCGCTGGTCGATAAAAAATTTGGCCAGATCCAGATAGCGAGGCTCGCCCGACAACCGGTACAGTTCCACCAGGGCCATCTCAACCTCCGGATGGCCGCAGGTCCCGAGACGTTTCTCCGTTCCAAAAACGGAACAAATATGGTCGGCGAAACGGCAGGCGATATTATATAGACGCCGATCCCCCAATGCCCGTCGAAAAGCCACGGCGGCCTGGAACAGGTGTCCAGCGCAATACAGCTCATGGCCATTCTCCAAGTCCAGCCAGGGTTCGGGGGATTCCCGGGTCTGGACGTAGCTATTGATATATCCATTGGGAAGCTGAGCGGCCGCGATCAGTGAAATGGCCTGATCTGCCAAGGCAGACAAATCCCGGTTCGGTTTCCGGCCCAGCTCCCATGCCACGGCTTCCAGCCATTTATAGATATCCGAATCCTGAAACACATAGCCTTGGTAAATCCCCTGGAACGAACCAGCAGCAAGCCGCAAGTTGTCGAAATTGCCGGCTTTAACAAGCATTTCAAAACCAAAATACAGGCTGGTCTTTCCATTCACCTCCTGTTTTTTAGTCCAGAAACCTTCCTTCAAGGAAACGTCCCTAAATCCCATGGTCTTCCAAGTCGCGAATGGGCTTTGGGATGTATCCACAGGACCAGATCCTACATTCTCTACATGAGTGAGCATGAACAATTCCTAAACTCGGTAAGCTGACCGCATGAGCTCGTTTAACCCATCCACATCATTCTTCTGGATTTATTCCTCGCCATCTGCGGATCAGGGACTCGGGCGGGTTGGTGTGACTGACATGGTATTCAGGCGGGACCTTGCCCGGACTGGCCCCACAGGATTCGCGGATGATCAACTTGCCTTGGACCCGGATGGGGTCTTGCATTTCATTCTGGTTTTCGAGCCGGTCCAACATCAACTGAGCGGCCAACTTGCCCATCTCAAAACTCGGAGGGCAGATCGTCGTGATCGTCGGCTTGGAAAGACTGGCAATCTCACGGTCGTCATACCCGACCACGGCCACATCTTCAGGCACGCTCAAACCGGCATCCTGAATGGCAAAGATGGCACCCAATGCCATCAAATCATTGGCGGCAAAGATCGCAGTTGGCTTATCGGGCAACTCCAGGAACTTCTTTACGGCCGGATAGCCACTTTGGACCTCCCAGGTGCCTTCTGCGACCAGAGTTGGGTCAAAGGAGATGCCATACTGTACCAGGACGTCCCGATAACCCGCCAAGCGTTCTATGGATGAGATCCAGTCATGCGGCCCATTAATTAGGGCAATCCGGCGGTGTCCCAGGTTAACCAAATGTTCGACCGCCAGGCGGGCGCCATAGCGATCATCCAATAGCACCGAATTAGCGTAAGTACCATTAAAGAGCCGATAAACAAAAACGTACGGTTTATTGGCAAGATCAAGGGTTCTGTTGGATTCATCTCGCCACGATTCCACGAAAATGATCCCATCGATGGACCGGCTGATCAGCTGGTGCACAGCTGCGCTTTCTAGCTCCGAGTCCCAATCTGTGCTAATGATGATGCTGAAATAATTATGCTGTTTGAGATACTCCTGAATACCGCGGATTAGGATGGGCGTAAAGGGGCTGGCAATGTTATAGACCACAAGACCGATCGTGAAGGTCCGGTCTGTTTTGAGACCGCGCGCAGTGATATTCGGGTGATAGCCCAGCTGGTCGGCCAAGGCCAGGATGCGCTCCTTGGTGACATCATTGACCCGATGGTCACTATCGGTCAGCGCCCTTGAGACGGTTGAAACGGAACAACCCGCAGCCTTGGCTAATTCATGTAGAGTAACTGGCATAGTTCATATCCTGTATCCAAAAATAGTCAGATGAATTTTACAGCCTATCCAGGTGATAGACCGGATTATTCTTACTAGAATGTAAAACCATTACTACAGCGGTGAGTCCGAGAAGATTTTATCGTGAATCCTGGTTGAAACAGATATTTGCAGACATTCCTGGTTTTTAGATGTAATCAGGATCCGGGAGGCGGATGAAACCATATTCATCCACATCAAATTCTCCTAATAAGCGATTGAACCATGTATAATGCTCATTGGAGCCGTTCTTTGAAGTGCGGTCAGAAGATGCGGCAAGCACCGATTGTGCTTCTGAGACGGCTCTTTTTATTATGGGTGGCCATCGAATTTCCAGCAACTGTGAACCTCTACCAACCTTACAGATTCTGCTCTCATACCAGGGCTTGACTTTGGAATTCTCCTGCTTCCCTTCCCCTGATGATGCGATTAGGGGAAGGGAAATCAAGGGGATTAGTAGAAGGTGCGGCAAACACCGATTGTGTTCCTGAGACGGCTCTCTACCGACAGTGTTTTCAATTACTCTATTTTGGAAGGAGAGGGTCTACCCCTGCCGCGGCGGCTTTCATCGCATCTGCGGGGGTCTTCTGCCCACTCACACCTTCTTGGATGGCTTCCTGAATGAATGCTGAAACATCCGACCAGTTAGGTAAAGGTCCGCGTGCCTGCGCAGATTCCATTTGCTTCAGGAATACCAGCATGGTGGGATCATTTGCCGACTTAGCCGCGACCTGGGCAAGAACATCCTTCCGGCTGGGGATATAACCCATGCAATCGGTCAGTTTGGTGCCGTATGAAACATCGGTAACATACTTCAGGAAAGCCCACGCGCCATCTTTCTGCTTGCTGGCCGCGAACATGGCCCAATTTTCACCACCCAGGGAACTAGCAGGCTGCTTGGTATAAGGGAGAAGCGCAACCTCCCATTTCAGGTTCGGGGCATCCTTCGGAATAGAGTTTACATTCCAGGTACCACTGATCATCATAGCTGCTTTGCCGGTGGTGAATTGCGTATAAATCTCGGCAAAACCGTCCGTAATGGCTGTTTTAGGAGCGTAACCCTTTGCAACCAAATCTCTCCAAAAAGCAAGAGCGGCAACGGATTCAGGGGAATCGAGAGTTGCAAGAGTACCGCCATTCTGGAATACCCACGGGAGGAACAAGAAGGTGCCGGTTTCATCTTTCTTGCCGAGCAAAGCGGTGCCATAGATTCCCTTAGCTGAGTTGGTCATCTTAGCAGCCCAGGTTTCGAATTCATCCCAGGTCGTGGGAGGCTTGGTGGGATCCAGGCCAGCAGCTTTTGCCATGTCTGTGTTGATCCACAAGACTACGGTGTTGCTGCCCAGTGGGATACCATAAGTCTTCCCCTGCCACTGTGTGGAGTTCCAGGGGCCAGCGAGGAATTGGTTAGCTTGACCCCAGGCCTTGACATAGTCGGTCAGATCAGCCAGTGCGCCCGCGGCTGCATAGCGTGCATGATCGGGGTTGTCGACGATCATCAAATCCGGTGTAACTCCACCAGCGATCGCAGTTGTAACCTGCTGGTTAAAGTCTGTGAAAGCAAGGTTCCGGATTTTTAGAACGTACTTTGACTGACTTCGGCGGCGGCCGGGGCTGCGGTGGGTGGGACCGCGGTGGCGGGAGCTGCGGTGGGTGGGACCGAGGTGGCGGGAGCTGCAGTGGCGGGAGCTGCAGTGGCAGGTTTTTGGGTAGCGGTGGGTGATGCACAACCTGTCACGATGAGTACGAGCACCAATGTCGCCAGGATCAGGTTTTTCGAATTGAATTGCTTGAACATGTTCTATTCTCCTTTCAGTAGATTATGGTTGGCACGATCAAAAACAGCGAAAGCATACGACCAGGCACCACCTCCTTTTCAAAGAACATTCTTCATTTCTCCGATCCAGATGTAAGACCACCGATAAACTGGCGCTGCAATAGCAGGAATGCAACTACTGCTGGAATTGCCACGAGGGTTGAAAATGCCATCATGGTATCGAAATTGGATTTGTACATGCCGATAAATTGGAAAACGCCTAACGAAACGGGTTGCATCTCGGTCTTTGGTAAGAATGATAGGGCGAAGACGAATTCGCCCCAGGCTGTCAGGAATGAGAAGACACCAACTGCAACCAAGCCTGCCCTGACCAGGGGAAGGATGATGTACCACAAAACTTGGATCCGCGAACCGCCATCGATCCAGGCTGCTTCTTCCAGGGTTTCCGGAATCTGTAAAAAGCTGGTCCGCAGGATAATAATGGTAAAAGGCAAGGCCAGGGCCGTGTCCGCCAGTATGACGCCCAGGTAGGTACTGTACAGACCCAACCTTTTGAATAGCACAAACAGGGGAATGACCAGCAGAACGCTGGGCAACATTTGTGCGACCAGCAAAAAAAGCAGGTAGGCGCTCCGGCCGCGAAATTTGAAACGTGAGAGTGCATAAGCAGATGGGACAGCCAAGATGAACACTAAGAGGGTAGTCCAGGTGGCAATCAGTAGAGAGTTTTTGAAATAAACCACCGTGTTGATATAGAGATCTGGCTTGTTAGTCGGCAAGCCTAGAATGGATCGATAACTATCTAATTGTGGAGAGGATGGAAATAGCACTGGTGGCTTTTGGAAAATTTGCTCTACGGGTTTTAACGATGTTGAAACCATCCAAAACAACGGAATGATGTAAACCACGCAGGCGAACAATCCCACGACAAATCTTGACCAACTCTCTATCTGTTTCCGGGTCATGATTTCTCCTCCCCAAAAGTGAATTTCAGATACAGCACCGCTGCAATGAGAAGTATGGCCAGGATGATCACGGACACAGCCGAACTCTGTCCAAAGTTGAAATTAATAAAAGAGAGCCGGTAGGCCAGGGTAGGCAACACTTCAGTCGCGGTTCCCGGGCCTCCTTTGGTCATGATCCAGATTATGTCAAAGACACGCAAGGTGTAAATGAACCCCAACATCAAGACGGCCATGATGGTGGATTTGAGCAGGGGCAGGGTAATGTAAAAAATCTTCTGCCACCCGTTCGCCCCATCGACCGTGGCGGCTTCATAGACATCTTCCGGAAGACCGGCGATTCCAGCGCTCAACAGGATCACGTTGAAGGGGATCCCAAGCCAGATATTGGCAATAATGACGGCGACCAGGGCCGTATTGGCTTGGAAGAACCAGGCTATGGGTTCATGGACGAGTCTCAATGAGGTCAACAGGAAATTGACCAGCCCATAATCCAGGTTGAACAGCCACAGGAAAACAGTCCCAGTGACCACGGATGGGACTTGCCAGCCCGAAAGCAAGACGCCTCTCATCACATTGTTCAAAGGGAAAGATTTATTTAGCAGGATCGCCAATCCCAGCCCGATCGTGAATTGAAAGAGAATGGAGAAAAAGGTAAAAATCAGCGAATGGACAAGAGCGTTCTTCAGTTGGGGATTGCCCAGTATGGCAATGTAATTTTGAAGCCCGATGAATTGGGCCTTGCCTGATACCAGGGTGGCCAGATTGAACTTTTGGAAGGAGATGGAGATGCTATATAGAATTGGAAAGCCCAGAATCGCGCCCAGGAATAGCGCCGACGGGAGAATAAATAAATAAGGAGTCAATTTTCCGGGCGAAAAGGATTTCTTAGTTCTGTATAAGAGTTCTTCAGCTGACAGAGAACTCATGCAACCTCCTTTTGCAGATAAAGACGTTTCTCTCGATCAGGTATTCAACTTTGTTACATGAAAAGGGACATGGATAAATTACTTGTGCGGAATTGGAGATTGTCGGATGGCAAACGTTCTCCATTGATCACAGTATAATGGCAAACGTTTGCCTTGTCAATGAAGAAGGTCCAGAATGAGGAAGGTCCAGATTTAGGTTTGGATTATCAATAATGAATGGAATATTACTTGCCCGATAGGCAGTTGATATAAATGCACAAGTTAGGTCTGGTCAATTTACTGATCAAACGAGTCCACAACACCCAGAAGGTATGGGCAGAGTATGGGCATAGTTCTTTTCAATAGCGGATTGATCCGATAACTGACCGTTGACCGTATCAATATCTGGAGGTTATGAGTGTGGAGAGGCCTGAATAAAATCTCCTTATGGGGGCTCTCAACCAAAAAATCCTACCAACATCGGAGTGTCTTCTCAATGAGTGTGTAGAGATTCGAATAGATCCACTTATGGGGACTCTCCACCAAAACAAAAAGAAACCTTGATAGCAAAGCTTCTTAATGAGCGTGGAGAAGCTCGGACATCGTCCCCGAAAGGGATATCATCTCCTTAAGGGGACTCTCAACCAAAAAATCCTCCCATTCGGAGGATTTTGTTTATGAGATTGGAACTCCCAGCGCTGCGCTCCGAGGATGCTGCGCGAAGGCTCGAACTCTCAACCAACGGCTTAAAAGGACAAAATCACGAAACCGCTTCTCACTTTTAGTTTATATGTCCAGAAAGGCAGGGATCTTTCGCCCCTTGGTTTTTCAGAATCTGCAATATTTCTCTGATAACAAGGGCGCAATTCGAATCTAAATCTTGTGTTAAAACAGACTCATTTATAGGCTTAATTAAGCAAATACCCAGGGTGAGGGAGTGTTTGAGTGGGCGCAAAGGGACTCGAACCCCTGACCTTCTCTGTGTAAGGCAGGGTGTTTGCAAAGTCCGTCTAAGTTGTCATTGCCTGCGCCACTTGTACCTGCCTGCGCCACCTGTGCCTGCGTCAGGTGCAGGCAGTACCGCAGGTACAGGTGCGAGCCGTTTTTTCATCGTCCCGCCTGTCCCGCGCATTTTGCGGGAATGTCCTTCGGGATGGCGAAGCAATCCCCACATTTGGCGACAGGAATTCATAAATATATTTCACGCAGATAAATCGTCAAAAAAGGAATATAATTTCTTAGGTGCTTTGGCTCGGGAATAATCATAAATCAACGTAATTATTCATTAAGGAAAAGGAGTTGGACTTGAAAGTTAAAGACCTCCTCTCACCCATCAAACGCTATACAGCCGACCGCGACGCTGGTCCTTTGCAAGTCACCTTCGACCCTAAGAAACCGGGTGTGACCCGCATCCATTTAATTCCCTTAAAAACCAGTTACCTTAAACGTAATCCAAGCATTGTGCTAATCAATGGTTGGCATATGTTTATGATTGGTTCATCCTGGGCGGATCTTCTACGTGCATTCATAGATGTTCTTGATAAAAAAGCAGAACCAGGCAAGCAGCTCTCTCAGGTTGAGTTGGATCCGATCCTCGATTCTGTTGTGGAACAGATGCACGAACTTTATCCCTCGATTTCCAGGGAAATACTGTTGCATGACCTGAACGAAATCGTGGCGCTTTGTATCGCGGTGGCCCACGGCGCCGAAGTGCCACCTGAAATTCAGCAGGAGGTTTCCTGGCAGGAACTGGCGAAGCACATGAAAGGCCCCCAGCGCATGGACCTGCTGGTTTCACCCATGATCGAAGCCGGCGAATGGGTTTGCCCGCTGCACTGCAAGGGTTGTTATGCCACACACCAACCGGCCATGCGGATCGACAAATCCCTTTCCACTCAAGAATGGAAATTCATCATTGATAAATGCCGTGAAGCCGGCATACCGCAGGTCACCTTTACCGGTGGTGAACCCACCCAGCGGCTGGATTTGATCGAATTGATTGATTATGCCCAGTGGCATATTACCCGCTTGAATACTAATGGCATCAATCTCACTCTTGACTATGCCAAAAAGCTGTTTGATGCCAACCTGGACGGGGTGCAGGTCACATTGTATTCCCAGGATGCCGAGGTGCACGATAACCTGGTCGGCACGCAAGGCGCCTGGCTACAAACAGTCCAGGGCATCCAAAATGCGCTGAATGCCGGTCTGAGCGTAAGCGTCAATACCCCGCTGGTCCGCCTGAACTCACAATATGAGGAAACGCTCAAATTTAGCCATGGGCTGGGTGCGAAATATGTCTCCTGTTCCGGCCTGATCCCGGCTGGCGCGGCCCAGGGTCAAATCAAAGCTGGAGCAGCACTTTCGAATGCCGATTTGATGGAGGTTATGCGCAAAGCGGTGGAGACTGCCAAAACCCTGGGCCTGGATCTGGCGTTCACCAGTCCCGGCTGGCTGACACACGAACAGATCCAGGAGCTGGGGCTTTCAGATCCGGTCTGCGGCGCTTGCCTTACCAACATGGCAGTCATGCCCAACGGGGCGGTCACGGCCTGCCAGTCCTGGTTGGCTGACCCGGATGGGCTGGGGAATTTACTGACTACCCCCTGGCACAAGATCTGGAATAATCCCAAATGCAGGCAGATGCGCCGGACCCCTCAGGAGGGCTGTCCCCTTAATGAAACCTTGGGGAAGGAGGCAATGCAATGAACCGCCAAAGAATCTGCGCAATTGCGTTACTCTTTCTGCTGGCGATAGCCTGTGTGCCCGCCGGTGTGGTGCAGGCGGCTGGTACGGATGAGATCAAGAATTACGCCATTGATATCCTTCCGCAGGAGGATGGCAGCTTGGTGGATACCTATACCATCAATTGGTGCGTTATTTCCAATTCTGCCGGACCACTGACCTGGATCACGCTGGGCATGCCCAACGAGCAATATGAGATCGTGAGTTCCAGCGGAGATGTTGCCTCGGTAACACCCTATAATGAGAATTTCAATTACCAGATCAGGATTGATCTTCCGCGTGAAGTGAATGCCGGCGATTGTGTTAATTTCACCGTACAGGTTCATCAATATGGGGTGGCAAATCTGGATAAAACTACCAATGAGATTACATTTCAATTCACCCCGGGCTGGTTTGATGAGGTCCCGGTGGACCATTTACAGGTCACCTGGCACTTGCCGTCGGATGCAACCCAGGTTAAATCTTTCAGTCCCAAGCCGGCGGCACAAAGTGACAGCCAGGCGGTCTGGGAGTCGGTCTTGCAACCGGGTGAAAAATACCCGATCTCTGTTGTGGTTGATCAAGCGGCCTTCCCCAATTTCAATCCCAATCAAGCAACTCTTTCGGCGCCAACCAATTCAAGTTCGTCAGGATCCGGCTATTCCACGGCGGTTTCAACCACTGGTGTGAATACGGGTGCGCCGGTTCTTTCCTTGCCTGGTCTGGCTCAATCGTTTTCACAGTCTACATGCATGTGTATGTGCATCATTCTGATCCTTATTAT
>JBEKVG010000201.1:0-5622 GCA_049514195.1 Anaerolineales bacterium
ACCAATTGTGCAAAGAGCGCATTGAATTGCTGTGTTTGCGGGTCGGTTATCTTGGAGGTATCGGCATTGATTGGAAGACCACCGGCATTACCCAGCAGGGTCTGATTATCCTTGCTCAGGGTAATATCAATGAAATCATAGGCCAGATCCTTGTTCTTTGAACCAGCCGGGATGGCCCACAGGTTGCCGCCGGATCCTAGGCTGATCTTATTGCCAGGCCAGAGTTCCACGTTCCACTTGAAGGGTAATTTGGCAGTCTGGAATCCGCCGAACAGCCAACTGCCGCCCATCAGCATCGGGTTCTTGCCGGCTTCGAAATCATTCTGCATATCCTGGGCTTTCATATTGACAGCGCTTTTGCTGATATACCCTTTCTGGACCCAGGTAACCATCTCTGTGGCTCCGTAGGTGAACTCCGGTCCATGGAAATCAATGCCTTTGAGGAGCTGATAGTTGGTGACAAAGGTTCGGTCAGCCTTGCTGAGCGCTAACATATAGAATATTTGTTGCGCTGGATACTCGGCGCCTGCCGTGGCAAAGGGAGTAATGCCTTTCGCAACGAATGCATCGGCTGCAGCATAGAGATCATCCGCTGTGGTCGGCACCTTTATCCCAGCCTTATCGAACATGTCTTGATTGTAGTAGAGCATGACAAACTCACCATAATCGGTGATGCCATAGAGATTGCCACTACCCATAATACCTGTGGCGGGATCATAGCGGCAGGTGGTCTGGATGCTGGGGGAAAGGATTTTATCCCAACCGCGCTTGGTGGCCTCGGCAGTCATGTCTGTGAGCAAGCCATCCACGGCAAATGTGCCGGCATTGCCTGCACCTTTGTTGATTTCAATGAGGTCCGGCGCGCTGCTCGAATTCAGCACCATTTGGGCAGTTTGTTGCATCTGCTCGAAGGTATGCAGTTCATAATGGATTGTGACTCCCGGGTGGCTCGCCAGGAAGGTTGTCTGAGCCGCTGCCCAGGCTTTTCCCAAGGAACCATCGGGTGGTTCGTAGTACCATAGATTAAAAACGCGCGCCTGGGTCGTTGCTGTTGGTGCAGGAGGTTGCGTAGCAGTTGGTGCAGGTGGTTGGGTCGCAGTCGCTGCAGATGGTTGCGTTGCAGGTGGTTGCGCTGTAGGGGTTGGTGTAGCAGATTGGCAGGCGACCATTCCAACCAACATGGCAACGGCTACTAGCATGGACAACAATTTAAATATTTTTGTAGACATCTCATTCTCCTTTTATCTAGTCAATAGAGAGATACGAACAAACTTTCCGAAACTGGACAAGACGTTGGAATCATGGTTTTTACGCTTTACCTCTTTTCACCTCCTTTCAACCAATTTGACACTTTCTCGAAGTTTTCCAATAGGATTTTCAGGAGGCCAAAACAACCATGAACAGTTGGGACTTACGAAATTCGCTTGCCAGCAACTCCACCAAACAAGCCTCGAACAGGCCTGGTGATTTCGTGTATAATCAAACGGGCAGAGTTACAACATCAGATCCGGCATAAGACATGCCGGATTTGCTCAAGTTGCTTTGCTCACCTAGGAGATATTGGCTCACTTCGCGGTAGACAGTATCTCCTAACCTTATATATCTTCGAGAAGACTCCTTTCATGAAGAAGTTAATTAATAAAACAAGCCAGGGGAGGATCAAGCTTCAGGATGTTTACCTCCTTCCTCTAATAAAACTGGCCTGTTCCCAGACTTTTCCAAGTTTCGGGGACATGGACCAGTACTTCCACGTACTACGAGGCGACACGGCACCAACTCCTGGAGTGCCTGGCGTTCTTCTACATCCAGTTGTTGGATCAATAACTCTACACCCAGGCGGCTTAACTCGGCTACCGGTATATCAGACGTTGTTAAAGGAGGGGTCATCATTTCGGCCATACGCGCAGATGATGCGATGACAACCAGGGAGAAATCATCCGGAATACGCCAACCTCGGTCTGCAATAGCCTGCATGATGCCTGGAACAGCACGCTCATTCATCGTGATCAGTGCAGTCAAGCCGGGACACCCGACTAACAATTCGTTGCAGGCTTCATACCCGGCTTGTGGCGATGGTCTGCAAAACCTCGATATTCCTTCCAGTCCGGCAATTTGAATTGCCTTTGCAAATTCGGCCTGAGTACGAACGGCCGGGCCATATCCCGTCTCAAAAGCAGATTGAGATTGATTTAGGAAAGCGATATTCTTGTGCCCCAACACTGCTAAATGGTTGACTGCCTCCTGCATCGTGCGCTCAAAATCAATATCCACATAGCCCAAGCCGTCTGTTTCCGCACATCGCCCGATCATGCTAAAGGGAAAACCAATTTCGCGTAATAAGTTTATGCGTTCATCGTTTAGATGAATTTCCATGACAATAACCCCATCCACCAGCCCTTGTTGAACAAACAGGCGTAATTCGTTTGGATCGTGCATTTCGGACGACCACAACAACAAGTTATAACCGTTCTCTCTGGCAGTGTCGGTTGCGTTGGTAACAAACTCAAGTTCCGTGATTCCCAGGCCACGTTCCGGGGCGGGGAAGAGCAGGGCAATGATCCGACTGCGTTTGCTGGCCAGGCCGCGCGCCAAGGCATGTGGCCTATATCCCAGGTCTTCCATCGCTTTGAAGATGCGCTGCCGGGTTTCATCAGAAACGGGACGCGTGTTGTTCAAGGCATAGGAGACTGTGCTGAGTGCAACGTTAGCACGTTTGGCCACATCAAGCATTGTTGACAAAGAGAACCTCTCGTAATCAAAAGAAATTCTACTTCGCAAAATCATCGAAGCGGATAGTCGAAGCGCTTCGACAATTTCATTATAGTGATTATTTTTAAAGAGTCAATAGGCAATTTGAAAATACAGGGAAAGGTAATAGAATCTACTGGAAATTAAACACAGCGGGCACAAAGGCTCACAAATGAATACAAAAGGATGCAAGTTGACAGTCACCTCCCCCAGATAAAGACAAATCACCCAAACTTGTCAGTTGGCTGTTCCATAAAAGCCAAAGGGCAACCTTCCAGGAAGACAGTGGTGCGGATCCAAGGCCTCTCATTCCTTTATCGACTGCAAGGCGCGTTGGGCCGCCGAGGCGGCGTCCGAAGCATATAAGTCCGCACCGATATCCTTGGCATATTGCTCCGTCACCGGCGCGCCACCGATCATCACCTTGACCCTGTCCCGCAGACCGGCTGCCTGCAAGGCCAGCAGGATATCCCGCATGCGCGGCATAGTGGTTGTCAGGAGGGCTGAACATCCGACCAGGTCTGGGGCTTGTTCCTTTACCACGCGGACATATTTTTCCGGTGAAACATCCACGCCCAGATCGATAACCTCGAACCCGGCTCCCTCCAGCATCATCCCGACCAGGTTTTTCCCGATGTCATGCAAATCACCCTGGACCGTGCCAATGATAACCTTGCCAACCGCCTGTATGTTTGCGGCTGCCAGTTGGGGGCGCAGGATCCCCAGCCCACCTTTCATCGCCCGCGCAGAAATGAGCATCTCCGGGACAAAAAATTCACCATTTTCGAACAACCGTCCAACCTCGCTCATGGCTGAGATCAACCCGTCCGTGAGGATTTTTTCGGGGGGAATATTTTCCGACAGGGCTTTATGCACCTGTTCCTGGGTGGCATTCAAATCGCCATCAATGACACTTTTGCGTACATCCTCCAAAAGACTCATGGATCAACTCCTTTTAATCAACTTTGTAACCAGACTGGTTTTGAACCAGTTCAATAAATACCAGCATGTTCTCAAGGGGCACGTCCCCCTCGACATCGTGCGCCGGTGCAAATATGTAGCCTCCGCCTGCGCCCATTTTTAACAAGCGTTGCGTTTCCACCCAGACATCTTCCACGGTACCGAAGGGTAATGTCCGCTGGGTGGATAACCCTCCGTGAAATGTCAAACGACCGCGATAGCGTTCCAGCAACGCCTGGACATCCATCACCTCGGGCTGGAAAGGATTGAAGCAATTCAGCCCGATCTCGATCAAGTCATCAAAAAGCTCATCCACATCACCGCAGGAGTGAATGAAAACATACTTGCCGGAAGCATGCACGACCGCATACATCCGCTTGAGCACAGGGTAAATGAATTGGTGCCACAGCCTGGGTCCCATTTGCAAGCCACGTTGTTGCCCCCAATCATCCCCGAAATAGACTGCATCAATCTCGTACTTGAGCGCCTCCTCTATTTGGGCAATGTTGTAATCGGCGATCGCTTCCATAAGGTCATGGACAAAATCGGGATGATCATAAAAATCCATTAACAGGTTCTGCATGCCACGTAGCGTCCAGGCGCGTTCATACAGCGAAAAACCAATCTGGAAAACCCTGAAGCGGTCCCCGTAGCGGGCGATGCGGTCAGGAATATCTTCAAAAAATCTGGGGTCAAGCGGATCGGGAAAGGCATAATGCTGCAGGGTGGGATCGGGCAGAACGCAGCCGAGGACGTTGCCGATATCCTTGTCAATGCTGCGGTCCCAAACAACGCTGAAAACATCCTGGACGCGGTCATCTCCCAGATCGGTAAAAAAGCCGATATCGCTCCCCAGCTTGAGCAAGTGATTCTGGAGGGCATCTTCGACATCCCAAGGCTTGAAATGCTCTTCCAGCTTTTCCCTGGCTTCCTTGGTAAATCCACATGACCAAGGCACGTAGGGTGGTGCCTGGCCGGCGAGTACAGTGTGAATGACTTCCCGTTTGGTCACAGTCATATGTTTACGAAAGCGCCTGATAGAGTGTTTGCCGGATGGTCTCAACCATCGCCCAGAAATTTTCAAGCGGGGTATCGAGCTGTACATTGTGGGTGGGACCAATGATCAGCCCGCCGTCCTGTCCAATCGTCTTCAAGCGGGTGATCACTTCCGCTTTGACCTGCTCCGGGGTGCCAAAGGGCAGCGTCTGCTGGATATCAAGTGATCCCCAAAAGCATAATTTTCTGCCATATTCATTCTTTAATCTGACCGGATCCATGGCGGCTGGTTGGATCGGATTCAACACATCCAAGCCGATTTCGATCAAATCCGGGATGATCGGATAAACCACTCCGTCGGTATGGTAGGCGATCTTGACCTGTGGATTGATGGCACGCAGCGAGGCGATCAATCCGGCCATGCGCGGCTTGAAGTATTGGCGCCACATCCTGGGAGACATCAGCATGGTGTTCTGCCCGCCGACATCGTCGCCGAGCCAGATCATATCCACCCCCAGCCTCACCAGGCGTTCCGTGACAGTCTTGTGATAGCAATACGGGATGTCCAGCACCTGGTTGGCCTTGTCTGGGTCCTGGGCCAGGTCGATCATTAAGCGCTCATAGCCGCGCAAGGCCCAGGCGCATTCGAAAATGGTCGTCGGAGTGACCCCAACGATCCAATATTCATCCTTGAATTCCTCTAGAACACGTTGTACTTCACGGTAGAGCTCCGGACGATTGGGATCAGGGGAATGATATGTCTCAAGTGCCTCATCCTCAGCCAGCGGGTGACCAGACGGTTCGGTGTACTTGCCCCTGCCATAGGGGGTTTTGTATGCGATCGTCTTCCAGGCCACACCCCATTCATCCTGGTAACTATCAACATCCTGGTAGCCATCCCGATAATATCCATTGACC
>JBEKVG010000202.1:0-5593 GCA_049514195.1 Anaerolineales bacterium
CCCAACACCCCCATATCTTCTCCCAAATCGCGGCGATTTCCTAAGAACCTCATATTATCCATTCCTGTTCCAATTGTACCAAAGCGTCGCGTTTGAGTAGCATGATATGCCCCCGGCCGGTAATGAGCCAGCCCGCCCGCCGCCAGCGGCCGAGGGCTTTTGCAACCGTCTGGCGGGTCTGTCCGGTACGCTGGGCTAGTTCCTGCTGAGAAATGGTGACATAACCCTTCTCGGGAGCCTGCTGCTCCAATTGCAGCAAGAGACGTGCCAGACGGGCCTGCGCGTCCAAGAATGCCAGCGCACTCTCGCGTTCACTGCTGCCGCGCAGGCGATTGGCGGTTATCTCCAAGATCCGGCGCGCCAGGGCCGGTTCGACTGCGAGGATACCCAGGAATGCCTCTCGAGGCAGGACCAGCATTTCGCTTTCTGTCCGGGCAATAGCGCTGGTCGAACGGGGTTGGCTGGTCAGCACTCCCACTTCGCCGAAGAAATCACCCGGATGCATCTCGTTAATGACCATTTCCCGGCCATCCGGGCTTTCCAAGACAATCGAAATCATACCCGACCGGACGATATAAACCTTCTCGGAGGGGTCCGATTGAAAGAAAATGAACTGTCCTTTTTCGACCCGCATAAAATTACCAGCGCGCGCCAGGGCCAGCAGGGAGGCTTCGCCCAGACCGGCAAAGAGCGGCATACTTCCCAGAAATGTCCTTGCATCAGATACCAGAGCGGTAGACGATTTCATCAGGATTCGTCCACGAGCCTTTTCACAACCACGGCTGTAAAGTCATCCTGTTGGGGCAAGCCCCGGCCATGCGCCTGCACATCCAACCAGATTTGTTCGCAGATTTCCAGGGCCGGACGCGTGCGGTTGGCTGCCATGCTTTGGTAGAGCAAATCCGGCGCGAAGTCGCTACCCTGGATATCCTTGGTTTCACTGACCCCGTCAGTGTAAAGCAGGAGTGTCCCACCGGGTGGCAGGTAAATATGTTGTTCATCGATGGGCAAGTTGTCAAACAGGCCAAGCGGCTGCCCGGATGAGACCGGTACGTCTACAAACCAGCCGGCCTCATCCAGGAGATACGGAGAGGGATGGCCGGCACGGGCAAAGTGAAAATCTCCGCTGCTGCAATCCAGGATGCCATACACCATTGTGACGAACATATTCGAAGAGTTCATTTGCAACAGTTGCCGGTTTACATTTCGAAAGGCCTGGACAGGTGAACGGGTCCGAACAGCCTCGGCGCGGATCAGGCTGTAGGTCAGGGCCATGAACAAGGCGGCTGGTACGCCCTTATCGGAGACATCTCCCACAACCAGGCCCAGCCGGTCCCTACCCAATTTGAAATATGTAAAGAAGTCGCCGCCGACGGCACGGGCCGGGACCATTAAGGCACCAAACTCATAGCCCGGGATGCGGGGTAAAGTCCTAGGCAGGAGGCTCTGCTGGATCTGACCGGAGATCTCGAGCTCCTTTTCGAGCCGCTCTTTCTCAACAATCTGTTCATGAGCAGCTTTCAGTTCCTCGTAGGCTTCCCAAAGGCGCTGGTTCTTCTCCTGCAGATCCAGGATGGTGATATTCTCAGATTCTTCTAGCCGCCGGCTGAGCAGCCGGATAATTTCGTAAGCGAGCTGCGGCTGGCGATGCAGCAGGGCATCCAATTCAGTGTGGGGCACATTCAAAAGCTGCAGGGGCGTCAGGGAACGCACACTGGCGGTATGGCATCCATCCCGACTGAACAGGCTCATCTCTCCGAGCAGGTTCCCAGCCGCCCGTACACCCAGCAGGCGTTCTTCTGGGCGGCCAAGTGCCTTGATCACCTCCACCTGACCTTCCAGCAGGACATAGAACTTGTCATCCGAGTGCCCTTCCTGGAATAACACCGTTCCAGGCGGACAGGCGGATACGTGCAGCAACGTCTCCAGCCGCCGGATCTCATCAGCCGGCAGGGAGGCGAAGAGCGGTATGCTGGACAGTTCTACGGTGGGCATCCTAGCCTTTCTGGTTCACGGGTACGGAGAAGACCTGCACTTCTACGGTCTTGCCTTTCAACTGAACAGCACCCTCGGCGTCAGTTTTTATGGAACCACCCAGGGCACTTTGGGTGGCGCTGTCGATCAGGATGGGCTTGCCGACCACCTTGGTATGCGATTCCAGCCGGGCAGCCAGATTGACGGTATCGCCGACGCAGGTGTAGGTGGCCCGGCGGGTGGTTCCGGTATATCCGGCGATCACCTGGCCGGAGGCAATTCCGATGCCAATGCGAATCTCAGATTTGCCCTGTGCCAGCCGGTCGGCGTTCAGGAGCTGGATCATATCGATCATATCCAAGGCAGCCTTGACGGCATGTTCACAGTGGTCAGGCTGGGCCAGGGGTGCCCCAAAAATGGCCATCAGCCCATCGCCAACCATCTGGTTGACCACCCCGCCCTGGTCACTGATGGCTTCGAACATCAGGGTGTAGTAAGTGTTCAGGAGTTCGATGGTCTCTGCCGGGGTCTGGGATTCGGCGATGGTGGTGAACGAGCGGATATCGGAAAACATGGCAGTGGCCTCGACGAATTTGCCACCCAGGGCAAAGCCGGAGGTCTCCAAGTCGGTGGCCACTTCGGAGGTGGCGAATTTCTTGATCAGTTCGCGCTGTTGGTCACGCAGGCGTTTCTTCTCCAGACTGGCACCAATGCGGGCCTTAAGCAGCACTGGATTGACCGGTTTGGTCAGGTAATCCTCGGCGCCCATCTCGATGCATTTGACCACACTGTCCAGTTCCTCCAGTGCGGAAGTGATGATGATGGGGATATCGCGCAGTTGTAGGTCAGTGGTGGCCTTCTCGAGCACCTGGTAGCCGTTCATCTCGGGCATCTCGATATCCAGCAGCACCAGGTCGAAGGGTTTGGCATGCAGCATTTCCAACGCCCGGCGCCCGTTCTCGGCCATCTCGACAGTATGGCCCTGCTGCTCCAGGCTGCGACCCAGGAGCAGGCGGTTGACCTTGTTATCGTCCACCACCAACAGGCGGCCTGTAATACTGTTAGGCATGGCTCAACTCCTCAAGCGTCTTCTGCACGAGGCGGTAGTCCGCCACAAGCGCATCCACCTTGGCGAATGCGCCATCCAGCCTGGCCTCCCGGCCCATCATCTCAAGTTCTCTCGCTTCCGCTCCAAAATTAAGGGCGCCGAAGCTGTTGCTGGTGGACTTGATGGAATGGGCCGCCTGCCGAAAGGCTTCGCAATCCTGCCTGGAGAGCGCCTGCTGGAGCTTGGACAGGAGCTGCGGGGTTTCCTCAAAATAGGTCTGTACCAGTTCAATCATAAAGTCTGCACCCATAGACTCTTTGAGGGCTTCGAAGGTGGGCAGATCGATGACAGATTGTACACTCATGATTTACCTTTGTGTTAATGGATTCACTTTCATCAAGGCTTTGATCAGCTCATCCGGGCGGATGGGCTTGCTGACATAATCATCCATGCCGGCTTCCAGGCACATTTCCCGGTCACCCTGCATGGCATTGGCGGTCATGGCAATGATGGTCGGGCGCTGGCCACGCGGCCAGCGGGCGCAGATGCGCCGAGAGGCTTCCAGACCATCCATCTCAGGCATCTGCACGTCCATCAGGATAACGTCATAAGGTTGCCGTTCCACTGATTGTACCGCTTCGATGCCGTTGGAGGCAACATCGGCGCGGTAACCCATCTGCTGCAACAGGCGCAGGGCCAGTTTCTGGTTGACCAGGATGTCTTCCGCCAGCAGAATGCGCAGTGGGTGATTTTTAGCCATCTCAGCATCCATCTGGAGCCTGACCGGGGCGATCTTTTTCTCCTCGACCGGCTTTTCAGCGAAGAGGCTGGCCAGCGTGTCGAACAACTGGGAGGGCTTGATGGGTTTGCTGAGGAAGGCCGCGAAGAGGCTCGCATCGGCTTCGGTTTCACGCCGGCCGAGCGAAGTGAACAGTATCAGCGGCAGAGTCTTTGCATCCCGCAGCACGCGGATCTTGCCGGCCAGTGTGACCCCATCCATGCCGGGCATGTGCATGTCCAGGATGGCCAGGTCGAACGGGTCGCCGCGTTTGATCCATTGCAGGGCCTCTGCGGGAGTTTCGCAGTCGCGCGTCTGCATACCCCAGTTGTGCAATTGCAGGGTCAGGATGCGCCGGTTGGTGGCATTATCGTCCACGATCAGGAGGCGCTTCCCCTCTAGACTGGGTTGGAGGCCATGCAGATCACGGTGAGTGCGCTCGGGCATCTCGACCGTCTCGGTCTGGATGGTGAAAATAAAGGCAGATCCCTCACCGGGGACACCAGTACTCTCAGCCCACAAGTCACCGCCCATCATGCCGGTCAGGCGCTTGCTGATCGCCAACCCCAGGCCGGTGCCGCCGTACTTGCGCGAGGTGGATGAATCAGCCTGGCTAAAGGACTGGAACAGTCGCCCCATCCGGTCGGGAGGGATGCCGATGCCAGTATCACGGACGATGAATTTGAGTCCCATCGCATTGGGCGACACGGGTACACCTGACACCGGAACACGACTCACGCTCACCACCACTTCACCCTTCTCGGTGAACTTGACCGCGTTGCCCAGCAGGTTGATCAGGATCTGGCGCAGGCGGGTGACATCCCCCAGGATGGCCGGCGGAACATCATTTTCGAAGATATAGGCAATCTCCAGGCCTTTTTCGACCGCCCTTGGGGAGATCAGGTCGAGGGCGCTCTCGACCACTTCACGCAAGTCGAAGGGCTGGCTTTCGAGGTCCATTTTCCCGGCTTCGATCTTGCTGAAATCCAGGATATCATTGATGATGGCCAGCAGGGCATCCCCGCTGTTGCGGATGATCTCGGCAAATTCACGCTGCTCACGCGTGAGTTCGGTATCCAGCAGGATGCCGCTCATGCCGATGACGGCATTCATCGGAGTGCGAATCTCGTGGCTCATCATGGCCAAGAAGGCACTCTTGGAGGCATTGGCAGCGTCGGCTTCTTCCTTGGCTTTTTGCAGCTCTACCTCAGCCTGCTTGCGCTCGGTAATATCCCGGATCGTTTCAACGGCACCAACGATATTCCCTTTTGAGTCATGCAGTGCTGAAGCCGTGGCATACAGGTACCTGCCGCTACCCTGCAGCATGGGGGTAAAGGTCTCGCCAATGAGGATATTGCCCACCCGTTGAATCTGCGCATACTTGGCCTCAAATTCCTGGCGCGGTAAGAGGATTAGATCAATCAGGATCGGCCGGCGTTCCCCGTAGAAGGGCAGGGCGTACTCATAATCGCCCTTGCCCAGCATATCCTTTGCCGGCAATCCTGTCATCTCTTCCATGGCCCGGTTCCAGGAGATCACCTCGCCTTCCCGGTTGATTACCAGCGTGGCATCCGGTAGAAAGTCAATCAGTCCTTCGGAGAATTTCCTCTGGTTCTCCACCTCGGTGAAAAGGCTGGCATTCTGGATGGCAATGGCTGCCTGCCGGGAAAGGCCGATCAGGAACTCGAGCTCCGGCTGGGTGAATTCCTGGCCACCCTCGCGCCAGACTACCATCATGCCGATCAACCGTTCCCCGGCCTGCAGAGGCGCCACCATCATGCGCTCGGCGACAT
>JBEKVG010000203.1:0-5592 GCA_049514195.1 Anaerolineales bacterium
TGTCTGGCGATCACCGCTCTTGCATTTGCAGTCGGTTCGGGGATGAAAAACGCCGCCCAAGCCAGCATGCTGGGGCTGCTGCTGACCTTGGTCCTGGCATCCATCGGCGGCGCCTGGTGGCCCATGGACATTTCCCCCAGGTTTCTGCAGATCATCGGGCACATTTCACCGGTGGCCTGGGCGATGGACGGCTTTACCGCCCTAACCTACAACGGCGCCCGCTTGGCGGATATTCTGGTCCCGTTGGCGGTGCTGACCGGCATGACCATCGTGCTATTCCTGATCGCCATCCCGCGCTTCCGCTACCAGGTAGATTGAGTATGTACTGCTAGAAATGCCATGAAATTAATTCAGTCGAGAATACCATTGGGTAGCGCAAGAACCTGTTGGGCTTGTTCTTTAGGCCTCTGGTCCGCCCTTATCACAACACTTGTTGGGGTTATTTATTTCCTGGTCATCTTAGTGGCTCTCCTCACCAACCAATTTACCTACCCACCTTCCAATGTCCTTCAGTTGTTCGGCGGCATCTCAAGCCTTGTGTTGTGTCCGGTGCTAGTAATTCTCATGGCTTGTCTTAGCTGCATCACACCGGTTGAGAAGAAGGTTTTTAGCCAAATCAGCCTGGCCTTCACCCTTCTTTTCGCTGTGACTGTAAGCATCAACCGCTTTACACAATTGGGGATCGTGCGACAGAGTATCACCTTGGGAAGGCTGCAAGGCGTGGACTGGTTTCTGCCCTACGGTGATCATTCAATCATGCTCGGCCTGGAAATGATGGGCTGGGGATGGTTTTTGGGATTGGCGATGCTTTTTTCAGCTCCCATTTTCACAGAAACCAGGTTGGAACGATGGCTATGTAGGTTGTTGATCTTATATGGCATATTGGGCTTGGTCAGTTCAATAGCCTATTTGCTGGCCAGTCCATTATCGTTGGTAGGTTTCGTTGCATGGGGATTAATACTGTTTATCATCACGGCCCTCCTGGCTGTCCACTTTATGCAAGTTCTAACTGCATCGATTGAAACCTTGACACCTGAATTGACCCCAAAAGGAGAAAACGCATATGAAACAAACTATAGAAATTAAGAAAATCAACCTGTGTTTCCTCGGCACTGCAAACGGAATCATCCTGATCCTGCTCGGAGTTACCGCCTTGCTGATCCACCGGTTGGAGATCGATGCTTATCTTGTTCTGCTGGCCAGCCTCGGTTTGCTTGCGACGGGCTCGGCATACAAGAAGACAGCTTTGATCATCCTCGGGTGTTTGCTCAGCGGAGCTGGACTGGGCCTCTTGATGTACGCAGGACCTTGGAATATTCTGGCTGAAAATCAAAAGGGGCTCTTCATGCTATGCATCGCCCTCGGCTGGTTGCTGATTCCTCTGTTCACCCGCCTGTTCGCGGCGAAAACGTATTGGTTGGCTTTTATCCCGAGCCTGGTCGCGCTGATCCTTGCCGGCGCGCTCCCGGCCACGAACGACATGCTGCCTTCGTGGATCATGCAGAGCTTTTTACTCAACCGCTCCCTGTCTGCCCTGATCACCTCCGCTGATCTGGTATTGATTGGCTTTGTCTTGATGATTCCCTGGCCGCGCAAAGGCTCCCTTGGGCATCTGGATCATCATCATATAAGAAACTAGAAAGTTATTGAACTAAGGAGGAAAACCTCTATGCCTGCAAATAACTCGATCTTCAAAACGTCTGATACAGAAAAACAATATATGGACGTTTACGAGGTGGTTTTGAACCTCTGGAACGTACCTCATGAAGCCCTGGACGTGCACACTCGATTTGGGACCACGCATATAAATGCTGCCGGACAGAGAGAAAGACCTGCCATGCTCCTCTTACCAGGCTTTGGCGCCAACTCGACCCAGTGGTTCCCAAATATTGCTGCCCTGAGCAGCCAATTCCGAGTCTATGCCGTTGATACTAACGGCCAACCCGGGAAAAGCCTCCCAACCCAAAAGCTGACCGCTTCCAATTGTTCTGATTGGATCGCCGAATTATTGGATGGGTTGGGCATCGAAAAAGCCCACCTGGTGGGTGTTTCGCTTGGAGGCTGGCTGGCGCTTCGTTTCGCGATCCCCAAACCCGAGCGAGTAGATCACGTGGTTGTGCTTGATCCAGCCGCCTCATTCGCAAAGATGAGCGCGACCTGGTTGCTCCACAGTTTTATCCCATTCATGATGCATCCAACCCGACCAGGTTTGATTCGATATTTTCGCTGGATGACCCATGGGTATAAGGTGGATCCAAATTGGGGGGAACTCATGCTGTTGGGGATTTTAAATACTCGCCCTCAGCCACCAATCCGCGCGACGCCTTTTAACGATGCGCAATTGCGCTCGGTACAGGCGCCGGTCCTGGTTTTGATCGGTGGTCGCAGCGTCATCTACGATCCACAGCGCGCACAGCGACGTGCAATGCAGCTTCTCTCTGACGTCCAAGTTGAAATAATTCCGGACGCCTCGCACGCTCTGATTGAAGAGAAATTCGATCTAGTGAATGCACACATTCTTAGATTCTGCCAATCGGAAGCAGAAGACCACTCGACTATTCTAACCCTTAAAGAGCCTGTCCATGAATAACTCAAAACTGGCGCTGCTCATCTTTTATGCAAGGAGAATAATATGGATATTCTTTTCTTTGCACACTTACTCAATACTCTCTTGATGATCGCCATGCCAGTTGGTCTGGCAATCTATTTAACCCGCACCTGGAAACTGGGCTGGCGGCTGTGGTTCGTCGGCGCGGCAACCTTTGTCCTTTCACAGGTGGGACACATTCCATTCTCGCGGCTTTCCACCCTGATGCTGAATCGCCCCCCACTGGTCAATGTATTTCTACGTATGCCTCCTTCCAGTCTGGTTATATTTAATGGCGTTTTTGTTGGGCTGGCTGCCGGTTTGTTCGAGGAACTCTTTCGCTATGGTATGTATCGTTGGTGGGCTAAAGAGGCGCGCTCCTGGCGCACCGGCATCCTGACGGGGGGTGGACATGGTGGTGCAGAGGCGATCATTTTCGGCGGTTTGGCGCTTTATTCTTTCCTCCAGTTGGTTGCTTACAGAAATATTGATCTGTCTACGGTAGTTCCGGCCGCGCAGTTGCAAGCTGCCAAGGCGCAGGTTGCAACATATTGGTCAACTGCTTGGTATGCTGCGTTTCTACCTTTTTTTGAACGGCTCTCAGCGATCATCATACAAATTTCAATGGCGGTCCTTGTTTTACAAACCTTTACACGCAAGCAATGGTTCTGGGTCTGGCTGGCGGTGTTGTATCACGCACTGATCGACTTTTTCACCGTGCCCGCTGCGGCTGGTTATTTTAGCAAATATGGAACGGAGGCAATTGTCGGTGGATTTGCCATCTTGAGCGTGATCATCATTTTTGCGCTGCACCGCCCTGAGCCCGGACCTGCTGCGCAGCCGCAGCCGGACGCTCTTACGGCTGGATCGGCGCTGCGATCCTGATCCTGGCAAGCGTGGCATTCTTGATGCAAAACAAAGGAGTGATCGGATATGGAAAAAGCCAATGATCTTGTAATCGAAACCCACGGCCTGGGCAAGAACTATAAGAACGTGCAGGCGCTCAAATCCCTGGACCTGAAAGTGGCGCAGCATTCGATCTTCGGCTTTCTGGGCCCCAACGGGGCCGGAAAAACGACCACCATCAAGCTGTTGTTGGGATTGGCTCGCCCGACCGGCGGCAATGGATCCATCTTTGGATATGATATTCAGCGCCAGAGTGTGGAGATCCGCCAGCGGGTGGGCTACCTGGCCCAGGATCCGCGCTATTACGAAAGCATGACCGCCCGCGACACGCTGCGCTTCACCCTGGGCTTCTTTTTCAAAGGGCCCGGGAACAAAATCGAGGAACGGATCGAAGAAACCCTCGAGTTGGTGGGACTGGCAGACAAAGCCGACCGGCCGATCCGCGGCTTTTCGGGCGGGGAACGGCAGCGGTTGGGGATTGCCCAGGCCCAGGTCAATTACCCCGACCTGCTCATTCTGGACGAACCCGCCGCTAGCCTCGACCCGATGGGACGGCATGATGTGCTGGAGGTGATGGAACGGCTGCGCAAATACACCACCATCTTTTATTCGACGCATATCCTCGAAGATGTGCAGCGGGTCAGTGACACGGTTTGCATCCTCAACCACGGGGAATTGGTTGCGCAGGCTCCCATCCAGAAATTGCTGACAGGCAGCGGGAAAGTGACTTTCCAGGTGCAAACCCACGGCGATATCCAGCAGATCCGCTCGATGGTCGCTGCCCAGCCCTGGGTCACAGCCATCCAGGTCGATCCATCAAACGGACGGGCCGATTGGCAAGTCAGCGTCAGCGATGCAACAGCAGCTGAAGACCAACTGCTGGGCCTGCTCATGTCTGCCCCCGGAGTGAAGGTGACCAGCTTTTGCCAGTCCAAATTCGATCTGGAAGAAGTATTCATGGATCTAGTCGGAGGAAACAGTCATGGCAAGCAATAGTGAATTTCAACCAATTGGAAATCAGGGTCGATTGCAGGGATTTGGTAATCTCCTGCGCAAGGAAAACCGCCTGTGGTGGCGGACCAGCCGCTGGTGGGTGCAGACTCTCATCTGGCTCGCCATCGCCAATGGGATTCTGTTCATGGTCATCGGCATTGCGCCCAAAATGGAAAACCCGCCCGGTCAGGACTCGAATACACAGGTGACCAGTGGAGCCGGAGATGCTCAAGAGTCCCTGGCAATCCTTGGCCTGACCGTTTTTCTGAAGATGGCGGGCATCGCCATTGCCATTGGAGTGGTAGTTCTCGCTCAGGATACTCTGATCGGTGAAAAACAATCCGGTACGGCTGCCTGGGTGTTGTCCAAGCCTGCCTCGCGCGGTGCATTTATTCTCTCAAAGGTTATTTCCCACTCCTTCGGGATATTGATCACCATGGCGGTTTTTCAAGGAGGGATTGCATATCTCCTGATCTTCCTGGTCACTGGAAAAGCCTTTCCCGTGCTGCCATACGCCGGGGCTGTGGGAATGCTCTTCTTAAGCCTGCTGTTCTGGCTGGCACTGGCAATCATGCTGAGCGCGTTGTCCAATTCTCGAGGCTTGGCGATTGGTATACCTCTGTTGCTTATCCTAGGTTTCACACTTTTTGTAGAGTTTGCCCCATGGGTTGCAGATTACATGCCCTGGAACCTGACCAGTGCAGTCAGCACCAACCAGCCCGCCCTGGCGGTATCCCTGGTGCTCGGGCAACCAATCCCAACATGGATGCCGCTGATCGCCACCGTGTTTGGCTACCTGGTCTTTACGCTGATCGCCATCTGGCGGTTCCAAAAAGAGGAATTCTAAATGACAAAGGCAATCAACATGAACACAAAAAGTAGAACCTTGCGCGCGATCATAGTTTTCCTGGCGCTGACAATTATTCTCAGCAGCCTGGCCTATATCCCGATCATCCGGGCCGGGACCATCAGTGGTGGGCAAAACAAACTAGCCGGTCTTTTGATGCTGGCACCCGGTCTGGCGGCTATAATCACCTACCTGGTCTTTGAGCGCAGCCTGCGTCCGATCGGCTGGCAGCCGGGGAAGGTACAGTACCTGCTCCTGG
>JBEKVG010000204.1:0-5579 GCA_049514195.1 Anaerolineales bacterium
AGAAAGCTGGAACACTACCGGGAAAAGGAGTAGCTGGATAATGCCGATAAGGCGGGCCAGGGGAATCCTGAGAAACCAGTCTAGTTGAGCAGGACTACTAAAAACGCCACAGCCGCGTCCAGGTTGACATGGATTTTGAACAGGGAGTCGGAACTAGCAATACCTCGGATGTTTGCCACGACAGGTTGAGGGGAGAGCAGTTTCACATGTTTTTAGACCCCCCTGCCACGATCCCTATTACTGGCATAGCAGGATCCCCAACCCGATTGTCCAGCGGCCATTGGCTGGTCGCGGAATAGCAACGCTATCTTATTCTTATTCCTTAGTCTTCCAAATCATGGGCGCGACCGTTTCCAAACGCCTGTTTGATTCAGAGACCAAAATGCATCGGAGAGAATATCATAATGCTCGTGCTCTTCTGCTGATAGTTTAATAAACATTTTATGACCCAGTGGATCTGTAAGTTGGGCAGCCAGGTCGGCATATGCTTTTTCTGCTTGCTTCTCTAATTTCATCGCTTCAGAAATAATTTGTAATAAGCTTTTATTATAAGGTTCCTCAGTAAACTTTAGTTCAAGAATCGGCGGGAGGATAAACTTTTTCCCTTCATAATTAATGAAATCACCTTTTTCCTCCAGAGATTTCTCCAGGGCAGATAATTGATCGTAATGAAATTTCTCAAATTCGCTCAACTGTTCGAATAATTTCTTGCCGCCTGTGTTTGTTTTTTGAGCTGCGTTGGCGTAACTTTCTACCGCTCTTCTTTCATTTTCCTTGACGACGCGGATTGCGTCTAACATGTTCGGGGTATTCATTCATCACTCCTTGAGGTCGCGTTTAAATATAATCTTATCCTAATATAGATATATTATATCATAATTATTCAGATTGTAAGTCGTTTTTAGGGCTTTTCTCAAACAGCCCACACACAGAACCTGCCCGAAGCCGCGATTGGCTTCAGATCTTGCGAAAAAAAAGGTGGTGGCCAAGGCTAATACTCAACGGCCGCGGCGATTCGGCTTGAACCCCCTCCCTCGCTGGCGCGGCCATGTACCCGTCTGGAGCAAAGAGGCGACGCGACTGTATAATAGAGGCGTCCAAGCTAGATCTGGAAGTGCTGCGTGTCCTGTCCTGGCTGCCGATTACGAGGTTGCAAATATGGCCTGCACGACAGCAGACCTGCGGATAATCCTAGAGTGGTATCACCCTAAAGAGATGAACGATGATGATGAATGATCCAAAAAAGATGGAAGGAATGCTTACCGCGGATGCCATGGCAAGCGGTGGTGTGCTGCCGCAGTCCATGCCAGCGATGAAAGCCTCCAAGATGATCGGTGGGCTGACAACTGCTTTTCCCGACCTCAAATTTGAAGTTCAAGAGGTCATGGTGAATGGCAATCAAGCTACGGTGAAGGCGAATATTAGAGGCACACAGACCGGTACGTTTAGCGTGCCATTGCCGAGGATGCCGACTGTCCCGGCGACCGGGAAAAAGGTATCAGTGAAGGATGCCTTCGTTGTTACGGTGCAAGGCGATAAAGTCTCTCATTTGCGGGTCGATTTGCCTGCCAATGGCGGCATTCCAGCGATTCTGGCGCAGATAGGCGTCAAAATGCCGGGCATGTAGTTTCATAACGAGAAAGTCAACCCCGCCTCCCGGCGGGGTTTTCGCATATGGCTGAATTACTTGCCAATGCTATAAGCAAAACCTTACCCCCTGCAGATCGGCCGAAGGAAGGTTAATTCATTTAGGAAATCCTTAGCAATGAGATGAACCTCGAACCTAGCGGTTCTAGGTTAAATTCCTATACACATGCATTTTTCTAAGGATAGTAGCCATAAAGTCGACCGTCTGGCCGGCTGGGGCTACCTGCGGCTGGCTCCCCAACGCCCCTTCGCTCCTTCGCTCCTTCGGGGTGCAGGCGGGGTGCACGCGGGGTGCAGGGGGGACGCCATGGCTGCAGCTGAACGCCTCCTGAATGAGTTGAAGACTGGACTGTTGAGAACTGTAGTCAGGAAAACATCGACGTCAGAGAACATGGCCGAACAGGACAGGAATGCACAGGTTGAGAAGCTGTCAAAACGTTTCGCCGGATTCTTCTGCACGGATCCGTTTGGCGGCCTCGATCATGGCCAAGTACCCGTCCACAGGGACATATTCCGGAATCGAGTTGCCCGATCCCAGTGCATACCCTTGCCCGGCCGCGCGAAAACGCCGGCCCTTCACGTATACATCCTCAGTAATCTCGGCGGGTGCCTTCCGGCATAACAAATCGACATCAATACCCCCCAGCAAGCCAATCCGCCTGCCATAGCGTGCGATCCACTCGTCAAAGGGGGCTATGGCGTCCTCGTTTGAATGTTTGGCGTCGATACCCAACGCAATGGCATCGTCCATTACTTGAAAGATGCAACCGCAAGAGTGCCAGAGAAAAGGCTTACCCGCCCCCTTGATCAGCGAGATGACAGGCCGATATTGCGGCATTATGTATTGACGGATCAATTTTGGCGAGATGAGCGTGCTGGATCGGAATCCCAAGTCATCACCGAAGCGGCAGATGGCAAAAAGGTCAGCGTAACGCCGGAGAAATTCTGTCCATATACCCAACATCAGGTCGCCGATTCTCCGGTAAAGCTCAGTGTATGTCTCCGGATCGTCAACCCGCAGATAAGCCAGCGACTCAAATCCAACCAGATCTTCACTGATCTCCAACACGCCGTTACCCACCCCGCCCAAGGCTTTCATACCTGGCGGGAGATTGTGACCAAATGCGGCAAACTTCCGATCAGCCAGCGCCCAGTAGCGATCTTGCAGCTCGTCCCAGGGATAACGATCGAAATCGTCCCGAGTTTGAATGGGCCCCTTGCCCCCCATGATTGCACCATGCCCCGGCAAGGATTCGGTGATGCAAACTTCATAAGAAATGGTATCGTAGGTCATCAAGGGCCAAAAGCGGCAGTAATGACGGAAGAATTCTTCCAGGTCACGACTGTTGCCCTGTTCCAATTGCGCAAAGTTTACTCCGAGCACCTTCTCCATAATGACTGGACTGATAATGTGCTCATAAATTGGGAGTCTGGCAGGACGGCGGTTTGCCATCACATCCAGCATAAAATGGTAATCCGGTTGAAAAGGCATGGATGATTGTCTCCTGAAATATCTGTAGAGTCTTACTTTCTTAATCCCAGCAAGGAGGGAAGGGAATAGCGCGGGATCGAAGCCACCGAGTAGGCCGAGCCGGTGATGATCGCCTCGGCTGCCAATTGGCCGCTTCGGATAGCTGGCCCAATCCCTTCACCCATATCCAGAGTTGCCACCCCGAGTGCATCCCCCACTAGAAACGCATTCCCAATTTGAATTTCTGCCAAATTCTGGCGCAAGTAATAACTGTGGCCGGCCGGTTGATAAGCATGATCAACAATAAGACCGGTCTCTTCCAAACGCCTGACCAATAAATTCCAATGGTTCTTAAGCGTATCGGCGCGCTGCTTCAATCGCCCAGCGAAAGCCCCCAGGCCGACGTTGACATATCCGTCCTTCTTGGGAACATACCAGGCATAGCCGGGCAGGTTGTTTTCAAAGAACCAGAGTCTACAGCTGGCATCCTTGAAGTGATATTGAAATTCCTCTTCCTGTGCAACAATCAACGCTCCCCGTGCCTTGGGGCTGATTTGGCTAAAGAAAGTCTGATAAACCGGGCAGTGGGTGCCGCCAGCTCCAACCAGGTAATGTGCTGAATATCCGCCGTCGACCACGTACTCCCCTTTTTCCAGACGGATTTCATGGACATCGTGAAGATGGAATTCAGGTTCAGCCATTTGCAATAGCCAGCGATCAAACTCGAACCGTCGGATGGCGTATTGGTGGGTAGGTAATTTGAATTTCAATCCTTTGATCGAAATATCGAAACTGGAAAATTCGGTCAGCCCAAAGGGATAGCGATTAACGTCCATTTCCACCCATTGAAATATCTGTGGAGTCACCCAACCTGCGCAGGGTTTAAAGCGTGGAAAAATTGATTTATCGAGCACAATAGCATGGATGTGGGTCTGCTTCAAACGCCTTGCGCAGGCTGCGCCGGCCGGACCCCCACCAATAACCAATACATCGGCCTTTATCATAAAAAACTCTTAAGAGAAACGGCAGTCTGGTTGTGGAGTTCCCGCGCGGGTGAAGACGATCTGCCAAAGTTGCTGGTTGCGCGCCCGGAACCCGCCTGCGCTGGAGAGCAAGTAAAAACGCCACATGCGGTAAAAACGATCATCGTAATTCTTCTTCAGCTCAGGCCAGGCTTTTTCAAAATTGGCATGCCAGGCCATCAGCGTTTGATCATAATAGGGACCAAAATTATGCCAATCTTCCATGACAAACTGGTCTTCCATCGCCTTGCCTAGTTGTGCAATAGAAGGGAGTAGACCGTTTGGGAAGATGTATTTGTCGGTCCAAGGTTCACCTGTAGTAAAGCTTTTATTACCACCAATGGTGTGAACGAAAGCAATACCATCCTTTTTTAGGCAACGGTCCACCACCCGCATATACTCGGCATAATTCTTATATCCGACATGCTCCATCACCCCAATCGAAATCACTGCGTCGTACGTGCCAGTCACTTCACGGTAATCCTGCAGGCGTAATTCCACCGGCAAGCCCTTGCAGAACTCCATCCCCAGTGCCACCTGTTCTTTTGAAACTGTCACGCCTAAGACTGAGGCGCCATATTTTTCGGCCGCGTATTTGGCAAAGCTGCCCCAGCCGCAGCCAAGTTCCAGGATACGCATACCAGGTTGAATACCAATCTTCCTACAAACGAGTTCCAGCTTGGCCTCCTGGGCCTCGTCCAGGGTGCGGGCATTCTTCCAATAGGCGCAGGTATAGGTAAGCCGTTTATCCAGCATGGCAAGGTACAGATCATTGCCCAAGTCATAATGCTTCTCGCCCACCTCGAATGCCCTCCTAGAGGATTGCCGATTAAACAAGCTGGCTCTGACCACCTGAAAAGCCAGGCGGAGATTATTTTTTACTTTTTCATCCAGATGGGCTTTAAGCACCCGATAGATAAACCCATCAATTGATTCGCAATCCCACCAACCTTCCATATAAGCTTCACCCAGACCGAGGGATGAATCACGCAAAACCCTGTCATACAGGCGATTATCATGCACTTGCAGATCCCAGGGTTGGCTGCCATTGATGCTAATTTCAGTCAAATCCAGTAGTTCGCGAATGGTAGTTTCTGACGTTGACATGAGAAGCCTCCAAATTTAATGATTTACCCCACAGGCATTCCGAGTAGATTGGAAAGCCCGAGGGGGGAATTTGTTTAAACGGCTGCCTGGGACTATTATATCCACTCGACTTGATTAATTTAAGAACCTATCCGAAAATTATAGAAGAACCGCATTTTGAGTGCAGGCACTCAAAATGCGAACCTCCCCTGATTTTTCGGATAGATACTAAGCTAGACTTTATCCATTTGCACATTAACAAAATGCAAGGTAAGCTATGGTCTTACTCGGCCAAGAGAAAGGACCAGGCCCACCTTGCGAAGCGAATATACCACGATCCTGACGGCATTTGC
>JBEKVG010000205.1:0-5576 GCA_049514195.1 Anaerolineales bacterium
AAGCAATCTATGTCACGGCATATTTTGTCAGTTTCGCCCTGGCAGCGGTATTGGGATTCCTGGGCGGTGTGATTATCTATGGATTTTAACTCCTTTACCAGACAAGATGGCTCAGCATCCTGATCTTTGAAGACGGTTTATCGGGTAATCTTTGAAAAAGTCTTGTATTTATAATGAGTTTGTTGTATAACAAATTAGGCCTCCTATGACTAGCTTTTTGCTACAGGGCGAGGAGGACTGATCCGATCGATCGTTCATTCGGAGGAGTGGATCCCATGAAACTTAATGCGCCAAAGTTAAACACGTTTTGGGCTGCGGTGATCATTGCGGCTGTCGGCGTGGTTGTCTATATTGTGCACCTGTTTGCGCAGAAAGTAGCATATTTGCAGCCGGTGGCCTTCCTGCTGATCGTTGTAGCCTTTGTCCTGCTTTGCCTGGGCCTGACCATGAAAGGCCTTTAGTTTGTTTTTTAACTTGAAACCTGCCTCCTGATGGTCAGCCCTGCCAGGAGGCAGATTTTTTTTTGCATCAGCCGTTGACATGCCTGCGGGTCGCATGTATAATATTTACTTCTGCCCCGGCAGGTTGCTGGGGCGTCTGTTTGTTTATATCCCGGCTTCCCCACATTTCAGCGTAGGGGCCGACCCAGAAGGCAGTGCCAGGGTCTAGGCTCGTACCGCAGGGATGGCGGTGAAGCGAAGACCAGGAGTTGAAAATGAAGTATGCCATTGTGGAAAGCGGCGGCAAGCAGTATCAGGCCGTCGAAGGCGGTACCCTCGAGGTGGATCGCCTGCCGGTTGAAGCCGGCGCAAAAGTCAAACTTGAACAGATCCTGTTGCTGGCGGACGGGGAGAGCATCACGGTCGGCACACCATTAGTCAAGGATAGCCCGGTTTGGACGAAGGTAATTGAGCACTTCAAGGGTGAGAAAGTGACCATCTTCAACTATCGCCCGAAGAAGCGTATCCGGGTTAAGACTGGCCACCGCCAGAACTATACCCGCCTGCTGGTCGAGCAGATCGGCGGTGCCGAGTTGGTCGAGCGCGAACCAGTCAAGACGGTTGAGGAACATGTTGACGCGCCGGTGGAAGCCGAATCTATTGAGGTGATAGCTGAAAAACCGGTTGATACAGTAGCATCTTCTCCTCAGGAGAAGAAACTGGTCGCGCAGGCTCCGATAAAGGCTGAAAAGACATCTGCAGTGAAGGCCAAGGCTGTTTCGACCAGGAAAGCGGAAAAGAAGCCGGCCGTGAAGGCTCCTTCAAAGGCTGAAAAGACATCTGTCTCGAAGGGCAAGGCTGCTCCGAGCAGGACAACGGAAAAGAAACCTGCCAAAGCTGCCACGAAGCCAGTTGCCAGGAAGACCGCGACGAAAAAACCTTCCGAGTCGAAGAATTAAGAGAGTGAGGTTGTTATGGCACACAAAAAAGGTGGCGGCTCCAGCCGCAATGGAAGAGACTCGAATGCCCAGCGTCTGGGCGTGAAAAAGTATGCCGGTGAGCATGTTCTTTCCGGTAATATCCTCATTCGCCAGCGTGGTACGCGTATCAAACCAGGCCTGAATGTGGACGTTGGCAAGGATGACACCATTTTTGCAACGATTGAGGGCGTCGTTGTCTACGATGTCATCAATGGACGCAAACGTGTCAATGTTATGCCGGCAGAGAAATAATCGGCGAAAGGATTCTAGAAGATGAAACAGGGTATCCATCCAAAATATTACCCGGATGCCAAAGTGACCTGTGCCTCCTGTGGCAACACTTGGACAACTGGTTCGACCAAGAAAGAAATACGCGTTGAAATTTGCTCGAATTGCCATCCGTTCTTCTCTGGCGAGAGCGCCCGCATGATCGATATTGAAGGCCAGGTGGACCGCTTCTACAAGAAGCTCCAGGTGAGCCAATCCTACGTGGAAGAGAAGAAATCCCGTGCAGAGGCGAAGGTTTCCCCGAAGCGCTCCATTGTGGAACTGGAACTGGGCACACGTCCGACTACTGCACTTGAAAGGGCAGGCATCACAGAAGTTGGTCAATTCCTAGCCAGGTTAGGCGAGGGTGAGGCAGCTGTTCTTGCAATTGAAGGTTTTGGGCGGAAGTCGCTGATCGATATTAAAAAGAAATTACGCTCGCTCGGGTATAAGCTTCCTGAAGCGGTTGAAACCCCGGCTGCATAGGGCTTGTCGAAAACTGATAATCAGGTAAACTTAACAGGCAGATGGTTGAAGCATCTGCCTGTTTGTTTATGTTTACGAGGAGAAGATGACACCCCATATCCCCGGTTCGGTCGAAGTAATCTGTGGCTCAATGTTCAGCGGTAAGACGGACGAACTCATCCGCCGCCTGCGTCGGGCGACGATTGCCCGGCAGCGTGTACAGGTTTTCAAGCCGGCCATTGACATGCGTTATGCTGTTGAAAAAGTCACCTCCCACGCCGGAAGTGATTTTGCCGCCATTCCCGTTGAAAAGGCGGCTGAAATTTGCAAAAGGTTGGATGAGGAAGCGACCGTGGTCGCTATTGACGAAGCCCAATTCTTTGATAATGAAATCATTCAGGTTGTCGAAGAATTAGCTGGAAGGAACATTCGCGTCATCGTGGCCGGACTGGATACGGATTTTCGCGGCGAACCGTTTGGTCCGATGCCGGTGCTGATGGCGCGCGCTGAGCGTGTTGACAAACTCCAAGCCATCTGCATGGTCTGCGGTGAACCGGCTTCGCGGACCCAGCGGCTAGTCAATGGAAAACCGGCGCGTTATGATGATCCAATAGTAATCGTTGGGGCAGCAGAGATGTATGAGGCGCGCTGTCGTGCGCATCACGAAGTCCCGCGATAGCGGGGCGAAGTACCCGCTAGGGGCACGAAGTCCCGCGATAGCGGGGCAAGGTACCCCGCTTGGTGCACAAAATACCGCGTAAGCTGAACGATCACCCCTACAGGATGCGTTATGCCAGAACAGGTGTGACATGCAAGACTATAGAGATATCATTGCCGAAATTTTGATTGATGAAAAGACCCTGCAAAGTCGAGTCAAAGAGCTGGGAGAGCAGATCAGCCATGATTACGCCGGCCAGGATTTGCTACTCATTTGCATATTGCGTGGTGGGATCGTCTTTATGGTGGACTTAATGCGCCATATTACCGTCCCACACGCCATCGATTTCATGGCATTGACTTCCTATGGGGTGGGGGGGCGTGTTTCAAGTGGTAATATCAGGATGAGTCTGGACCTACAGACCAACATCGAGAACAAGAATGTTCTGCTCGTGGAAGATATTGTGGACAGCGGGCATACCGTTTTCCATGTGCTCGAAATGCTCCAAACACGCCGCCCAAAAAGCCTGAAAGTCTGCACCCTGCTAGATAAGGAAGACCGTCGTGAAATAACCATTCCGATCCATTATCGTGGCTTCAGCATTCCAAACAAGTTTGTTTTTGGTTACGGCCTTGACCTGGACGAGTACTATCGCAATTTGCCCTTCGTTGCGGTTGTTGACTTGGAAAAATACAAGCCGGCCTCTGTTTGACCAGCCGGCAACCGCTGACTGGTGCAGGAGAGTTTATGCATGATTATATGGCGGAAGAGGACAAGACCGCTTATGCTGGCCGTTGGTTTGCCGCTTGAATGGTCGCGTTGTCGCCCAGGGCGGCACGCTCAAGCAAGCTCGCCGTGCAGCGCAAACCCGCTATGAAGAAACACCGGAAGTTATATTTATGCCGACCTCTCAGCCCCTGATGTTTCCCCCGCTTTTGGACTCCGTCCGTCAGGCATTGCCGGACGGCCTGACAGTATACCTGGTTGGCGGAGCGGTGCGGGATGCCCTTCTGGGCCGCCCTACCCATGACCTGGATTTCTCCCTGGCGGGGGATGCTATTAAGACGGCCCGGCATGTTGCAGATGTGCTGTCCCGTACTGGAACCGGGACTATCACGAAAGCCGACTTCTATCCATTGGATAATGAACGCGATACCGGACGTGTCATCGTGATCAACGAGGACGGAAGCCGCACCACCATGGACTTTGCTGCCTTCCGCGGGGTAGACCCCTCGACAGGCTCCCGGCAAAGTCTGGAATCCGACTTGAACGGCCGCGATTTCACCTTGAATGCCATTGCCCTGAACCTGACCGATAACAGCCTGCATGACCCGCTGGGTGGAGCAATGGATTTGAAGGAGAAGCGCTTGCGCCTCTGTTCCCCCTCCGCTTTTAGGGATGATCCGGTGCGTATCCTGCGCGGGGTACGGCTGGCAGCAAGATACGGTTTCCATATCTTGCCGGAGACGCGCACGGCCATGAAAGAAGCTGCCGGTCAAGTGGGGAAAGTATCCCCGGAACGGGTACGGGATGAGCTCTTTCGCATTTTCGACGGGCCACAACCAGCAGCCTGCCTGCGTACCTTGGATATGCTGGGTGCGCTTGAACAAGTTTTGCCGGAACTTTCCGCGTTGAAGGGTGTGGAACAACGCCCACCGCATGTGCACGATGTCTGGGAACACACGCTTTCGGTGGTCAGCCACTTGGAGAACATATTTTCCGCCCTGGCACCTGAATACGACCCGGAGAAAGCCGCCGACCTGCTCAATAGTCTACTAGTGTTGCGGCTGGGCTGTTACCGCCGGCAACTGAGTGAATACTTGGCCCATCCGCTCACAGCTGACCGGCCCCTGCGCGGTTTGCTCTTCCTGGCTGCCCTTTATCATGATATCGCCAAGCCTGCCTGTAAACAGGTTGACGATAATGGTCAAGCACGTTTCTGGGGGCACGACGAGCAGGGAGCCGAAATTGCTTCTGCACGCGCCCGCCAACTTGTGCTAAGCAATGAGGAAATCCAACGGTTGGACACCATCATCCGAAATCATATGCGGGTATTGTTTCATATCAACCGTCTGCTGGATGATCGGAAACCACCCAGCCGCCGAGCCATTTATCGTTTCTTCCGTGATACCGGTGTAGCGGGCGTGGACGTGTGTCTGGTAGCGCTGGCCGATCTGCGGGCCTCCTACGAACAGACCCTGCCGCAGGGGACCTGGGCCGCCGCGCTGGAGATCGTACACGCTTTTTTGGAGAGCTGGTACGAGAAACCAGCTGAGATCATCTTCCCACCGTCGCTGGTTGATGGCAATGACCTGATGAGCGAACTCAAACTGGCGCCAGGAAAACAAATCGGCGTGTTGCTGGAAGCCATTCGTGAAGCCCAGGCAGTGGGGGAAGTTGTTACGCGGCAGGAGGCACTGAGTTTGGCAAGGAAGCTAAGAAAGGAGATGCCATGAACATCGTTGTTTTCGACCTGGAGACCCAGAACCTGTTTGAGGATGTCGGCGGCAGGAGCAATATCGCTGCCCTCAAAGTCTCCTGCGCTGTCACCTGGTCGTCGCTCAAGAATGATTTCAATGTTTACTGGGAGAAGGATGTTCCAGAACTGGTCGCCGAGTTGAAATCCGCCTGGAGGGTGGTTGGGTTCAACGTCAAAGGATTCGACTACGAGGTGCTGCGTCCCTATATTCCCAGCGAACGTCTGCAGTTCCTACCCACGCTCGACATCATGGATGACCTGTACCGTACACTCAGTTTTCGTCCCAG
>JBEKVG010000206.1:0-5573 GCA_049514195.1 Anaerolineales bacterium
AACGCACAGTGGCTTTCATGATCTCGATGGTTTTAGCCTCCTCGGTTGAGCTAAGGTTCTCCCCCTGACTTCCGACGGGGCTGGCCGCTCCGATGGCCGTCTCGGGGGCCATGGCCGCCGCATGGCCAGCCAGCGTAATGATCGTCCCAGCAGACCCGGCCCAAGCACCGCGGGGCGTTACATACACCACCACCGGCACGCGACTGGCGCGCATGGCCTCGGCCATGCTTTGCATCGGACCCAATCCGCCACCGGGAGTGTTGAGTTGCAGAATGATCACCTGAACATCGCTTTGCTCGGCGGTCTGGATACCACGCGCCAGATATGCCTGCGTGGCTGGCGTAATCGCCCCATCAATGGTCAACACCAGAGCCACCGGTACGGAAGCGGCTGCCTGGATAGGTTGCAGCAGGAAAAGAGTCAGAAAAAGGAATGCCAATACAAGGCGCATGGTTTTCATGGACAAGACTCCATCTCACAAGCATTATACCGCTTGTAACCTTACCATTATTTTGCTACAATGACAAAAGATTTGTTCATTCCATTGCTTAGATTTACCGTATGTCACTAAGGAGGAGATATGAAAAAATGGGATATGCTAGTTTTAGATGTAAAAAAAGAAGGCAAAGCAACTTATAGCTTAATAAATCTAAATGGAACTAACCCTGAAGAAATAAGAATTATTGAGGTTTTAATCATTCAGGAAGTAACAAAGGCCTTTTCTTATGTAAATGACATGGGGAAACATAAGCTTAAAATAGACATTCAAGGTGAATCATTGAAAGGTTACGCTGCTACCATTTACGTGTCCCCTACTAGCAATCTTGTCCGTAAAGATAAAATTTTTTGGTTAGATTTACTATACTTCGTTAGGAATATCGTAATTGAAGGTGGATGGTCACCATATCCTGGAGATGGAAGTGGAACACGCTTCATAAAATATCGTGAATAAAGAATTACTTATGAATAGCCCAAATCGGCTTTCCAATCACAGGGTAACCATCAATAATCTTAATGCTCCTATTGCTACTCTCGTAAAACCTAGAACAACTTGGTACACACAGCCATGGCCCCGGTAAAGCTACAATGGCTCTCCGGGACCGTTTATAGTTCAGCATTTCGTAACGCCAAAAAATTGTTATAAAACGCCATAGACGTCTCACCCTTGACCTTTTCCAAGAATGAAGGAATAATCAGTAAATGACCGCTTGCCTCACGGCTTTGAGTGGTCAAGGGTTGACTGGAAAACAGGCCAATCATGCATCTTTTAGCAGTTCTTGGGCACAAAAATGGCTGTTTGAGGCTCAGAAATGGCTATTTTCCTGCCTAGCACGCGGGCGTAGTTCAGTGGTAGAACGCTTGCCTTCCAAGCAAGATATCGTGGGTTCGAGTCCCATCGCCCGCTCTTTTTCAGTGATTGGCCATTAACGCTTAGCAAGATTCGCTAGCCGCTAATTCCCAATCGTTTTTTATCATCTTTCCTATGAACTGTTCCGTCGTCATCCCAGTTTACCAGAGTCAGGCCACACTTCCAGAATTGGTGGAGAGGTTGGAGAAGGTGCTATCCGGCCTATCAGAAAATCATGAAGTGATTCTGGTCAATGATGATAGCTCCGACCAGAGCTGGGATATTATTACGGCCCTGGCCAAACAATATCCATGCGTGCGCGGCGTCGACCTGATGCGCAATTACGGGCAACATAACTCCAGCCTGTGTGGAGTCCGCCTTGCCTGTTATGAAGTCATCATTACAATGGATGATGATCTCCAACATCTTCCAGAAGAGATACATATTCTACTGGAGAAACTGGGGGAAGGCTATGATGTTGTGTATGGCATACCGAAAAGGCTCCCGCATTCATGGTGGCGCAACCTCGGTTCCGTCCTTTCTAAATTAATGGTGGCTTCCGCAATTGGCATCAAAACAATACGCGATGTGAGCTCCTTCCGCGCCTTTCGTACCGATCTCCGGCAGGCGTTCGATGGATATAATAATCCGGATGTGATGCTGGACGTCCTGCTATCTTGGGGCACAACACACTTCGCTGCCGTCCCGGTGGACGAGCAGCCGCGCAGTGTCGGAAAATCCAACTACACCATTGGCAGGCTCTTGCGTATGTGGCTGCTTTATCTGACCAACTTCAGCACAAAACCACTCCGGTTCAGCAACATTATTGGTTTCTTCTTTACGTTGATCGGTTTCATTGGTTTTATCTACGTTATTACCATTTATTTCATAGAAGGTTCAGTGCCAGGTTTTCCATTCCTCGCATCTGCAATCATGATCTTCAGCGGAGTGCAGCTCTTCGCGCTTGGGATTATTGGCGAATATCTGGCTCGTGTCTTCGAACGGACGGCTGGTCGCAGGCCCTATACGATCGCACGCACTACTTCGGAGGCGTCTTCCAAACAGCCATGAATTGTGTGATCCTGCAACCATCCTACATCCCCTGGCGCGGTTATTTCGGGCAGATCAACCGGGCGGATGTATTTGTTTTTTACGATGATGTACAGTACGATAAACATGGTTGGCGCAACCGCAACCAGATAAAGACGGAAAAGGGCCGGCTATGGTTAACCATCCCGGTGCACAGCCACGCGGTGATTGAAAAATCGATCCCAATCAACCAGGTCGAGATCGATTGGAGCAAGCCATGGAATAAAGCTCATTGGAAAGCGTTAACTTATGCCTATGGGCGTGCTCCTTTTTTTCGTAACTATGCCCCACTGCTCGAATCCTTCTACCAACGCCAGGATGTATTCCTGGCTGACTTCGTCATTGATCTGACCGTTGCTCTGGCACGGGAAATGGGGATCTGTCATACCCGCTTCATCCGCTCATCAGATATGAAAACGACTGGGCAAAAGACAGAGCGCCTTGTGAACATCCTGGTGCAATTAGGCGCAAAACACTATATCAGTGGTCCTTCCGCCAGAGATTACATCGAGAATGACAAACTTGCTGCTGCAGGCATCACGTTGGAATATATGGATTACAATTTCCCGGAATATCCCCAACTCCATCTGCCCTTTGATCCAAATATCTCCATCCTGGATCTATTATTCATGACTGGGCCGGATGCTTTGCGGTATATCACAAGGTAGACATGCCTGAAAATCCTCCTGTGCTGATTGGTTTCAACCATCCCGTAATGGTGGGTAAGGAAAATGAGTATATGGCACAGGCCATCGCGGCTGCCAAATTTTCCGGAGACGGGCTGTTCACCCAGAAAGCGAGTGCCCTGCTCGAGCAGCAGCTCGGTGTCCCAAGAGTATTACTAACCACTTCCTGCACTCACGCGCTGGAGATGTTCGCTTTCTTGCTCGACATTCAGCCCGGTGATGAGGTCATCATCCCTTCGTTTACCTTTGTTTCGACAGTCAATGCCTTCGTTTTACGCGGCGCCCGGCCAGTCTTTGCAGATGTGCGCCCAGATACGCTTAACCTGGATGAAGCCGGACTGGAAGAACTGATCACACCTCGCACAAAAGCCATTATCCCGGTCCATTACGCCGGTGTAGGCTGTGAAATGGACACCATACTGGATATTGCCAATCGCCACCATCTGTCTGTGGCGGAAGATAATGCCCACGGTTTGTTCGGCAAGTACAAAGGCAGGTATCTTGGCACTTTCGGAGCTTTGGCTGCGCAGAGTTTCCACGAGACCAAGAATTTCACCTGTGGCGAGGGCGGTGCCCTGCTCATTAATGATCCAGACCTGATCGAGCGTGCTGAAATCATCCGCGAAAAAGGCACCAACCGCAGCCGTTTCTTCCGCGGGCAGGTGGACAAGTACACCTGGGTGGATGTCGGTTCCAGTTATCTGCCATCCGATATTCTGGCTGCATTCCTGGTTGCCCAACTCGAACAGCGTGAGAAGATCCAGACCCATCGCCGGAACGTCTGGAACTTCTATTATGCGCAACTTAGTGAATGGGCCCAGTCACATGAGGTGCAATTGCCATATATTCCCTCCTATTGTGACCAGGCCTACCACATGTTCTACTTGCTCCTGCCAACCCTCGAACTGCGCCAGGGTTTGATCGCCCATCTACGCCGAGGGGGCATTGAAAGCGTATTTCACTACCTACCGCTGCATCTTTCGGACATGGGCCAGCGGTTCGGTGGAGAGCCCGGCGATTGCCCAGTCACCGAGCGGGTCAGTGACCAATTGATACGTCTGCCGTTCCATAATGTGCTGACGGAGGAGGATATGACCAAGGTGGTTGAGGCGGTGCGGGAGTTCAATTTTTAGAAAAATATCTTCACCACAAAGTACACGAAGGAGCACGAAGGAAAAACTAGGAGAACAGCAAAAAATTCTCCGCAAACAGACTGCAGTCATGCTATAATTTTGGAATTGGGGCCCGTGGCGCAGTGGTTAGCGCAGACGACTCATAATCGTTTGGTCGCAGGTCCGACTCCTGCCGGGCCCACTTTCCCCATAATTGAAAGTTGGTCACAGGCCCCGAGAAGGGGATGATATTCGACTACCCCTATTGGGGCACATGTCATGCCGGGCCCACTTTCCCCATAATTGAAAGTGGACCTCGCGGTGGTATGCTGAGAGTGGTGATGAGAGACGTGACTCGAGAGTGATTGGCGCGGCCGGCGTGACACTGTCCGCCATTACCTCTACGGGGCGCCTGCTGGCGTAATCACTGGTCAAGACCGAAGCCGCAAGCCATTTCAGCGCTGACGAGTATAACGGAGGTGGCAACGGTGTAGACTCCATGGCCGCGGCGATTCAGCCGAAGCCTCGTCTCACACTGGCGCAGTTATGTGCCCGTCTGGAGCTCAGAGGCGGCGCGCCGGATGCTCTTTCCGGGTATCCGCTGTACACCTGTGCGAGCACCCCGACCCCGGCCACTGCAATCAGCACGGAATTATTGATCTCTTCCAATTTGGGGAGGAAAGGAACAACGATCCCTATCGTTATATTTGCTTTGACAAAAAGGGCCATTCCTTTTTGGGACAGACACTTTTAGTGCAGTAACACCTACCAATAATACACTGGCGCGTTCCTTCTCGATAGCCATTGTGCGGCTTTACTTCATCAGCGTCTCGATGCAGTGGTCGGACATCTCCGCCCTGACTTCCGTATGGAAATTTAAGACTGATTCTCAACTCAGGCGTATCTCAACTACAATTCAATCAACTCAAAAGCCCGCAACGGTTCTGTTTCCCTCACGACATTGATGATCATTAATACGCTTCATGTTCCAGGTCAAGGACATCCGCAACCGCCGGAATCCTTGACCTGGAATGTTACGACCAAACAGCAAGGACTTTCCTGAACTCAACCACCGATAGCGAGTAGGAAGGCTGACGCTGACTAGCGGGTGAACTAGATCATAAATCAGTCCACTCGAACTGGCGTTCAACTTCCTGTCATCGATCGTTTTAGAATGAATATTTTTTAAAGGACATGTGGTCTATACTAAGGTCGGATAACCATTGGCAAAGATATTATTCAACCCGAAATTTCCTGGCTGGCTGAACTTTAACGGCACGGCTTTATCGTGCCCCAACTATCCTTACTTCAAGTGAATGACTACATTTCCAAGACTCA
>JBEKVG010000207.1:0-5568 GCA_049514195.1 Anaerolineales bacterium
ATACCGGCTGACACCCGAAACAGGCGAACGCTTGCTTGGACAGTTCGCCGAGGCAGCCTCGGAACTGCACGAACGCGGCATCCGCTTTGTGTTCGGAGGGACACCACCGGTGGCGGAACGAGCCAGCCGGCTGGGTTTTTTCGAGCGGGTATTCGATGGAAATGAAACACCTGAGCAGGTGCTGGCATTCCTGAAGGGGCAGACCGGTCCGGGGAAGGCCGCCGTGGATTATCCCCAGTCGATGATGGAACGCATTCACTGGAAGAGCCCCTTTCCCATTCTGCGCCACCACTTCGGACTTCCCACCATGGAAGCGACCGTGCCTGGCATCGAGAAGATCGCCGAGGCGGAGGCGCTGGACGTTATCTCGTTGGGAATCGACCAGGATGCCCAGGAGAATTTCTTCCATCCTGAGCGGCAGGATCTGCGCCGTAAAGGTGCGGGCGGTGTGCCGGTGCGCAGCCCGGAGGATTACCGGGCACTGTTTGCCGCCAGCCGGCGGGGGAATTTTCCTCTGCTGCGGACCTACTCAGGCACGGACGATTTCATCCGTTTGGCCGGGATGTATATGGAAACCATCCATATGGCCTGGTGTGCCATTCCGCTCTTCTGGTTCAACCAGATGGACGGGCGCGGGCCGTGGGATCTGGAAGGATCGATCCGGGAACACCAGCGGGTAATGACCTGGTATGGTGAGCGCGGCATCCCGGTGGAATTGAACGAGCCGCATCACTGGGGCATGCGCGATGCGCCAGATGTTGTCTTTGTGGTATCGGCATTCCTCTCGGCCTATAACGCCAAAAAGTTTGGTGTGCGGGATTACATTGCACAGTTGATGTTCAACAGCCCGCCTGGTCTGACCGATGCCATGGACCTGGCCAAGATGGCTGCGGTATTGGAATTGATCCATCCACTAGCCAGTGAAGATTTTCGGATCTGGACGCAGACCCGCACCGGTCTGCTCAGCTACCCATTGAACCCAAATGCGGCACGTGGACACCTGGCAGCCAGTGTTTATCTGCAAATGACGCTCAAGCCTCACATCCTCCACATTGTCGGTCATACCGAAGCCCACCATGCTGCCACGGCAGACGATATAATTGAAGCTAGCCAGATCGCCCGCCGGTCGATTGAGAATGCCGTGCGTGGTGCGCCGGATATGACTTGCGATCCGGCTGTACAGAGACGCAAGGCGGAATTGCTGGCCGAGGCCAGGGTCACGTTGGAAGCCATAAACAACCTGGCCACCCCGGCCATAGCGGATCCATGGGCGGATGCCACCACCCTGGCGAAGGCGGTGACATCCGGCATGCTGGATGCGCCGCAGTTGAAGAACAATCCATTTGCACGCGGATGGGTGCGCACATACATTGTCAAAGGCATGTGCGTTGCAGTGGATTCAGACGGCCGTCCGTTAAGCGAGTCTGAACGTCTCGCCAGATTGGGAAAGGAGCAGCTATGAACACCCCTGAGAGATATACCGTGATCGGTGCCGGTCATGGCGGCAAGGCCATGGCAGCCCATCTTGCCTTGATGGGTATAAAGGTTACGCTGTATAACCGCACTTTTGAGCATGTCAGCGTGATTAAGAAGCGTGGTGGCATTGAACTGGAAAGCGCTGGGGACGGGCCGCATGGGTTTGGTAAGCTCGTCAATGTAACCTCGGATATGGGCGAGGCGGTCAAAAAAGCCCAGATGATCATGGTGGTTGTGCCATCCTCCGCGCATGCAGATATTGCGAAAGCTGCCGCCAGGCATCTCAGGAATGGACAGATCATCGTTCTTCATCCGGGCCGCACCTGCGGGGCATTGGAATTTGCCAAAGTGCTACGGGATGAGGGCTGCACGGCGGATGTCACCATTTCGGAAGCTGAGACTTTCATATACGCCAGCCGCTCGGATGGTCCGGCCCAGGCGCGCATCTTTCGTATCAAGGAAGCCGTCCCCTTGGCGGCGCTCCCGGCGATTCGGAATGAACAGGTATTGGAGGCCATCAAAACTGTTTATCCCCAGTTCATTGATGGCGTGAATGTATTGCATACCGGCCTGAATAATATGGGGGCGATCTTCCACCCGGCCCTGACGCTACTCAATGCTGGTTGGATCGAGGCCACGCATGGCGATTACCAGTTCTATATTGAGGGGGCCACCCCCTCGGTGGCGCGTGTTCTGGAGGCGCTCGATCGTGAACGTGTGACCGTGGCTTCATCGCTGGGAATTCGCGCTCAAACCGGTTTGGAATGGCTCAAAATGGCTTACGATACCACCGGCGAGGATTTACATGAGGCCATTCACAACCAGCCTGGCTATTATGGCATCAAAGCCCCCAGTACCCTGGGTCATCGTTATATTTTCGAGGATGTGCCGATGAGCTTGGTGCCGATTGCTTCGCTGGGGGAGCGCTTCGGCGTTTCGGTGCGAGGCATGGACAGCATCATCCGCCTGGCCTGCATCGTTCACCGCACCGATTACTGGAAGCGCGGCCGCACCGTAGATAAACTGGGCATCGGCGATTTGAGCGTGGCCGAGTTGATGCGCTATGTTAACGAGGGCGTGTGGGAATGATCAGCCTGGAAGGCGAGTAAAATTGCCCCATGCCCACCAATATTGAGATCAAAGCGAGTATAAAGGATTTCGCCGACCTGCGCAGGCGCGCGGAAGCATTGAGCGACACGCCCGTTCAGGTCATTCCGCAGGAAGATACCTTCTTCCATACGCCCAAAGGTCGCCTGAAACTGCGCTTGCTCAGGACCGACTTCGCCCAATTGGTTTACTATGACCGCCCCGACCAGAACGGCCCCAAACGCTCTAACTATCACATCTACGAGACGCATGATCCTGAAGGCCTGAAGACTGCCCTCAGCCTGGCCCTGGGCGTGCGCGGCGTTGTTCGCAAGAGGCGTTATCTCTACCTGGCCGGTCAGACGCGCATCCATCTTGATGATGTGGAAGGTCTAGGCCAGTTCATGGAATTGGAAGTGGTATTACGGGAAGGCCAGAGCGATACTGAGGGTCAGTCCATTGCCGAAGACATGATGACCCGCCTGGGTGTCCGGAAGGAAGATCTTCTGGAAGGTGCGTACATTGATCTGCTGGAGAAGAACGCATAATCAATAAATCTCGAAAATGTAGTAATGACTTTAGTTGTTCCGCTAAAAGCGACTGAAGTCGCATCTACGATACTTTTTCTTGATGTACAGGTAATTTAGTGGATACAGTAGTATGGGATGTAATGTAGTCCGCAAGGGGAATTTACCGGAACAGCAAATAACCCAGCGCAACCGCTGCCAGCGTGACAGTGATATTGTCCACATCCTTGAGCGGCAGGGATTCAACCAGCGTTACCAGAAGGGCAATAAAGGTGATCGGCAGCAGATAGCCCGCAAAGGATCCGGCGAAGACACCCATAAACACAAATATAAGTAATATGAAGGCCGTCAGCACCCAGCCACCCAGCAGCATCCCCAGCGAGCCGGCCCAGGATTTGTCCCTGTTCCAGGGCAGTTTCCGGGACTTGATGCCACGTCCCAGGATGTCGGCTAGGCCGTCTCCGCCACACATCAGCATCAAGGCGATCATACCGATGGGTGAATCCTTCCAGAATATTAGCGTCATAACGACGAAGATGATGCCATAAAAGAGCGGACCGCGCAGGATCTCGCGCCGGTCATCGTTGCGCGACATGGCCTTGACCGAGGCTTCGTCTTTAACCAAACCCAGGCCGATCAATGCAAACTGGATGGTGAACAGCAGCGGCACCAGCGCTGCCAGCCAGCGGTAGTACCAGAGGTCCGGGGCTGGGAAAAGCAGCCAACACAGCACAAAGAGCGGCCCAGTTAGGATGTGGATGAGTTTGCGGCTCAGGTGACTTTCAATCCAACCGCGCTGGGCAGCCAGGTCCAGTGCGCGGATTTCTACCAGTGCAACTACAAGGGTGATGAAAAGGGCGAGAAAGGGATTCATGCTGTGCTCCTGTCAAAATGAAAAAACCTGTGTGCAAGAAGTGGGTTGCGTAGTAGAGTGGCTTCAGAATACTTTGAAATATTTTAGAATTGCTATCAGGATAACAATCACCACGATAGCCAGGCAGCCTTGCACTATGTATTTAAGGAGATGCTGCCAGAAGAAGCGGATGATTATAAACGCTACAATGATCGCCAGGACGGCTGCCACGAGCCAGAGGTAGGGGGAGAGCCAAGACAAATTAACGTTCATGTTCGATCTCCTGAAAAGAATAGCCTGTTTCCACCTTATACACCTTGCCATGCTTGATGACCTGTTTGACCAGGTTTGTTCCAAAGCGATAGCCGACCTGGCGGTAATCCGGCACACACAGCACCAGCAGATCGGCCTGCTTACCTGGTTCGATCGAGCCGATCCGGCCGGCACGGTGGATGGCATGAGCGGCATTGATAGTGGCAGCCGCGATGGCCTGGGCAGGGGTTAGTTTCAAGGTTCGGCAGGCCAGAGCAATAACGAACTGCATGGACTCACACCAGGCCGTACCGGGGTTGCAGTCGGTAGCCAGAGCTAGCAAGCCATCGGCATCCAGGATCTTATGGGCTGGCGTGTACGCGTTTTCAGACAGACCGAAGGGAGTACAGGGGAGAGAGACGGCCACTGTATCGGATTTCGCCAGGGCGGCGATATCCGCATCGGAAGTCCTGACCAAGTGATCGGCTGAGACGGCGCCCAGTTCAGCGGCCAGGCTTGCCCCGCCCAGGTTATCGAACTCATCTGCATGGATTTTCAATGGGAAACCCAATTCCTTTGCCTTTGCCAGGATCTGGCGGGATTGGGCCAGGTTGAAGGCGCCGGTTTCGCAAAAAACGTCAACGAAAGGAGGCTGATGGTTGGCATTCAGCGTCCTGCCACGCGCATAGTCCAGGGGTAAACTGTCCCACCATCGGCGGATGAAAGGCAGCATTTCGCTGCACAAATGGTCGGTGTAGCCCTGCGGGTCATCCTGGTATTCGGGGGGGATGGCATGCGCACCCAGGAAGGTGGGCGCCAGTTCGAGCGGGCCCTCGGCATCCAGCCTTAACAACGCTTCCAGCAGCCTGAGCTCGGTTTCGATCTGCAACCCGTAGCCAGTTTTGGCTTCGGTGGTGGTGGTGCCATGGGCGAACATACTTTGGAGGCGCGGACGGGTTTCGTCCATCAGCTTTCCGATGGAAGCAGCGCGCGTCTGGCGGACAGTGGAGAGGATCCCGCCACCGGCTGCCAGGATTTCCAGATACTTCGCCCCAGCCATTTTCCTCTCGAACTCAGCGGCACGATCCCCGGCCCAGATGATATGGGTATGCGGATCCACAAAACCGGGCATAATGGCGCAGCCGGAGGCGTTTAGGTTGGGTTCATCGGGATAATCTTTCAACAGGTCAGGAGTGGACCCGACCGCCATGATCATCCTGTCGCGCACCAGCACGGCGCCGTCCTCGATGAGACCAAGTGTGCCGAGGGCGTGTCCGCGCTGAGGACCGCCAGCAAGAGTGAGGAGTTGGGAGGCGGAATGGATCAGCATTAATTACATCCCCTTAATCAATCCGCCCGGCTGGCAGGTGCGGC
>JBEKVG010000208.1:0-5567 GCA_049514195.1 Anaerolineales bacterium
TATGAAATCAGATGGTCAGACCTAGATGCCAATGGTCACGTGAATTATGCCTCCTATATTGATGCAGCCGGGGATTTGCGTTATCGGTTCTTTATTGCCCACAACTTTCCACCGGAGAAGTTCGCGGAATTGGGGATCGGGCCGGTTTATACCACGATCCATGCAGATTTCTCTCGGGAAGTGCGTATGGGCGAAACAGTAACCGTCACCTATGCCCTGTCTGGATTATCGCCATCCGGAGGACGTTGGAGAGTCCATCACGATATCCTTAAATCCAATGGAAAGAAAGCGGTAAGCATCGATCTTGAAGGAGCAATCCTGAATCTATCCACACGCAAACCGGCTTTCCCCACCCCTGAATTGTCGCAGATATTCAACCTTATTCCGCGTACCAGAGATTTTGAGATTCTACCTGAGATGCGCTGGATGAAATAATCGTTTATCCGCTTTAAATCATCTCGAATGTCAAAATCCATTAAATTGACCTTCGGGATATAATTTATGCCACAAAGGAGCAAATTATATGGACACTGCTTTCTCTGACTTTTTTATAACTCGCTGGCAGAAATATTTTCCGGGTGCCGACCTGCCAATCTGCTATTTCTACACTGATCAAGTCCAGGAAGAAGACTTGAAGCAGACTGTCAACATCGACCGCTGCTTGATTGGCAATTTGCCGCGGGTTCAGGATGGATATTCCTTTGTTTACCATGCAGATACACTAGGTTGTTCCGGAGGTAAACGTTACAGCGGCTTTTCGACAGAGCTTCGCCCAAATTTCGAGTACTTCCTGTCCTGTGGTATTCCCGGCGAGCTTGAGGGAGAACGCTATAAGAAATCTCCTCAACTAGTTAAAGAGTACCTAAAAAGCCACCCTCCTTTTAAAGCGCCCGGCAAGTACCTGGTTTTCAAACGCTTGGACAAGCTCGCAGAAGAAGAAAGACCATTTGCTGTCATTTTCTTTGCTACACCTGACGTGCTATCGGGTCTCTTCGCCCTGGCAAATTATGATAGGGCCGACCCTTATGGAGTCATTACCCCCATGGGCTCCGGCTGTGCGTCCATTATCGGCTATCCTTTTGAAGAAGCCCAGTCGGAAAGCCCAAGGTGTATTCTGGGAATGTTCGATGTTTCCGCCCGCCCGTGTGTACCAGAAGGGAAAATAACCTTCACGGTACCCATGCAGAGGCTTGAGCAGATGGTCCACAATATGGATGAGAGTTTCTTGATTACAAAGTCATGGGATCTGGTTAAAAAGAGATTGTGAGAAAGGGAAACCTTTATGTCCCGTCTTATTCTCGCCGCCGACCGCGTCGAAAAAGCACGCATCTTGATCCAAAAAGCACGTGACCTGGCTATCCCGGATCAGGCCGAGGGCGGAAAAAACAACTTTTCCTACATCGCCCAGGTCAAGGCGCTTCTTCAGGATGCGCGCGACCTGATCAAGTATATCCCGAAGACCCCGAGCGCCACTGTTGAGATCAAGGAGCAGGTCAGACAGATACTCCAGGAAGCCGATCTCGCCAATCAGGAAATACTGCATTAGTCATTAATTCTTCACTTCCAGCCGCCCCGTTTGCACCTCCACCGAACTCGTCCCAACCATAATTTCGAACATGCCTGGCTCGACCACTCTTTCCATTTTCTCGTTCAGGAATGAAAGCTGCTCGAATCCAACGTTGAATTCCACCACCCGCCTCTCCCCTGGCTGGAGTGTGATGCGTTGGAAGCCTTTCAGCTCCTTGACCGCTCGCGTCACCCGTTCTGTAACCACATCATGGATATACAACTGTACCACTTCGTCACCGGTACGTATCCCGGTATTGGTTACTTCCACACAGACTGTAGCCTGTCCACCCAGCTTGATCTTCGCCGGGCTTACCTGTAAATTCTTGTAATCAAACGTGGTGTAACTCAACCCATGCCCGAAGGGGAACAGCGGGGTCTTCTCCGCCCAGAGATAGCTGCGCCGCGCAGACGGCTTGTAATTGTAATAAGCTGGGAGTTGTCCCACCGAGCGCGGGAAGGTGATGGGCAGCTTGCCGCCCGGATTTACATCCCCAAAGAGCGCATCTGCAAAGGCGGTGCCGCCCTCCTCTCCGAGATACCAGCCTTCGAAGACAGAATTGGCGTGTTCGGCTGCGTAATTTATCGATAGCGGCCGACCATTGATAAGCAGAACAACCACCGGCACACCCGTTTCGACCAACCTGCGCGTTAGTTCCTCCTGGCGGCCAGGCAGGTCCAGACTGTCGCGGTCGCCCAGGTGGTTTTCACCCCAGGCTTCCCGGCAGACCGTTTCGTTCTCACCCAGCACAAGCAGGACGACCTCGGATTTGTGGGCGGTTTCCACCGCCTCGGCGATCATCCGTTCGTTCTCGGCCGGGTCCGGCGGTTCGTTGTCATCCTTGTGCCAGCCGAGCCAACCCTGCCCACTGAAATCCTCTGCGGTGATCTTGCAGCCGTTGGCGTAAAGTACTTGCACAACCTCGCCGACCTTCCGGCAGATGCCGTCCAGGATGCTGACACCACATCCAGGGTCAGCGCTGTAACCGCCCAAATGCAGGCCGGCTGCATTCGGACCAATCACCGCCAGAGTCTTTATTTTATCCATCTCCAACGGAAGCAGGCCGTCATTCTTGATCAGCACCAGGCTTTTCGTGGCAGCTTTATATGCCAACTGGCGGTGTCTGGCACAGTTTGTCACCCGTTCGGCTTCGTCGGGGTCGGCATAAGGATTATCAAACAGACCAAGCAGGAACTTGGCCTTTAGGACTCTCTTGGCCGCCCGGTCGACCAACGCCTCGGGAATCGTACCAGCCTGGACCTGAGACAAGAGCGTGCTGGAATAGCATGTATCCAGTTCAAAATCGATTCCAACTTCAAGCGCCTTGCGGGCCGCTTCTGCCCTGGAGTCCGCCACGTGATGGAGGCTTTCCAATTGGCTGATTCCGTAGCCGTCCGAGACGATGAAGCCCCGGAAGCCCCACTCGCTACGCAGCACTTGTTCCAGCAGCCATTGGTTGATGTGGGACGGGATGCCGTTGATCTCATTATACGAGGCCATCACGGACCCGACGCCAGCTTCCGTCACTGCAGCCTGGAAGGCCTTTAGGAAATTCTCACGCAGTTCGCCTTCGGCGATATTGGCTGGGGCGCAGTTCCGCCCGCCCTCAGGCTGGCCATGCGCGGCAAAATGCTTGGCGGTTGCCAGGACGTGGAGGTTATCAATTGGTTGTGGCTCACCTGACAGATTAACTCCCTGTAAGCCGCGTACCGCTGACCTTCCGATGCATGCAACCAGGAACGGATCTTCGCCATACGTCTCTTCGGTGCGACCCCAACGCGGCTCGCGTGCCAAGTCCAGCACCGGTGTTAATGCCCAATTCTCCCCGCGCGCCCGCATTTCACGGGCGGCCGCCTCGAACACTTCCTGCACCAGTACCGGATCCCAGGTGCTGGCCAACCCGATTGCCTGAGGAAAGCTGGTGCTCCCGTAAGCCATCAAACCATGCAAGGCCTCGTCAATAAAGAAAGCCGGGATGCCCAGGCGGGTGTGCTCGCGCAAGTATTTCTGGAAGGCATTCGTCACCAGGGCAGTTTCCCGAGCGCTGGCATACTGACCCGGTCGGCCCAGCCCGCCGATGCCATGGACAAGCTGTGCCCTGGTTGTTTCGTCGAGTCTAACATCTCCTTCCACTAGAATATTCGTCAGCATGTGGAAGTTGGACATCTGGGCGATCTTCTCTTCCAATGTCATGCGGGAAAGCAGGTCGGCCAAACGTTCTTCAATAGGCAGGGAGGGATTGCGGTAAGGGGTGTCGATCATTTTTGCAAATATTCCTTATGATAATATTGAGAAAAGAATACAAAATTTTGGATTTGCGAGTGCACAGCACTCGCAAATCCAAAATTTTGCCTACCTTGCTTTTATTTAAATCAAGCATGATCAACCAATTCCGGCAATGCCACGTATTCACCACTCATCTGTGGGTGAGAAAGCCCGTCTTTTACCAGACCATTCTGAACCAACCAGGCTACCGTCCTTTGGGTGAGTTCGGGTGTCCAGCCGAAGAGTCTGATCAGATCCCGGACCTGAGCTATCCCTACCGACGCCAGATACAACTCCACCAGTTTCCGGCGCGCCTCGGCTTCACCGATCGGACGGGCCTGTCCCGGTAATTCTGGCATATGGCGGGCCGTAATTTCATAGCGGAAGGCATACTTCCAGGCGCCTACTTCGGCAATTCCCACCGGTAGGATCTTGAAATCCTTCTGCAGGTCTTCCAAGGCACGGTTAAAGACGGACTCCTTGGCGTTCAGTAGGCGCGCTTCCTTGCGCAGCGAGATCGTATCCAGCGAGCCTTTGACCAGCAGGGCCTCATAGATTTGTTTGGAAGCCTGCGTCAGGCGACCTTCCTCGTAAGCTAAGAGAAAATCTTCTTCGGGGGAGCCGTAGTTCTCGGAAAGAGCATAAAAATAAGGCGCAACTTCAAGTGAGATGAACGTCGCCTTGCGGCGCAGGATTTTTCCATAATACCAGATACGTTTGCCAAGCGAATCGTCTTTCCAGCCCCAGGTAACCATGCTGGGATCGTCATGCTCGTTTGGCACTGGTCGATCACCGGCTGCCGCCACCCACAGGCTCGGTAGGACAATCCCTTTGATTGGCCAGAAGTAGACAAAGCCGCGCTCATTGACAAAATTTAATGCCTGAGCTGGCGTCCTGAGTCGGATTGCGGGATCAAGGTGAAAGGTCTGTTGGCGATGTACCTTTAGTTTGTTTAGATCAATAGCTGGCATAATATTCCGTCCCGCCATTCTACCACTCCGACAAATCATTTTCGAGGCCTCAGTGTTACAATTTCGAGAGGAGTACACCCGCATGCGTGAAAAAGACCAAGAAATCCAGGTTTTAAGCCGATACCTTATCGATGAAATTATCATGGCATTTGGCCTGAAGAAAACAATTGGGACTCGCCGGGTATTTAATTTTCTCCTGAACAGGGTAACTACATCCCTCTCAACTATTTGTGTTTTAACCGACCGGAAGATCGCGACAGATGGTTTCCCGGCTGCCACAGGCTGGATGGCAAGCCACTGGGTCCGGCAGGTAACCACGCGCGGCTCTGAAACCGTGCCATCGGAAGGCCCGCTGCTGATCGTCTCCAACCATGTCGGTGCCTACGATATTCTGGTGGTGCCTTCCCAGATTAACCGACGGGATATCAAGATCATCGCCAGCGACACGCCTTTCTTTAAGCGTCTGCCGAACGCCAGTCAGCACATGATCTATGCGTCTGACGAGCTAAGGAACCGGATGGCCGCGGCGCGCCAGGGGTTGGCCCATCTGCAAGGAGGTGGTGCCCTGCTGCTCTTTGGCACCGGCCTGATCGACCCCGACCCGGCAATCTACCCGTACGCTGAGGCTGAAATTGTAAACTGGTCGCCCTCAATCGACCTATTCCTGGGAAAAGTGCCAGAGGCACAGGTCGTCATTAGTATCGTCAGTGGCATCGTCATGTCCAAATGGGCTCATTCTCCGTTGACCTGGCTGCGGCGGGTTG
>JBEKVG010000209.1:0-6079 GCA_049514195.1 Anaerolineales bacterium
GCCAATGCGACAAGAGGGAAGAAGAGCTTACTCTCGGTGATCTTTCTCCAACCGAAAGAGGATTCAGACAGGCTCATGCTTCACTCCCTGCAATCGCGTGCATGATTTTATTTTCAGTCACTTCACTGGAAAACTCGGCCACCTTCTTCCGGTCGCGCATTACCACGATGCGGTGGCTCGTGCGCAGTACTTCATCAAGCTCAGAGGAAATAAACACGCAGGATTTGCCTTCCTCTGCTAACGAAAGCACCAGTTTTTGAATTTCAGCCTTTGTTCCCACATCAATACCACGAGTGGGTTCATCCATGATCAGGAGCTTCGGGTTTGTGGCAAGCCAGCGCGCCAGGATCACCTTTTGCTGGTTGCCGCCGCTCAGGTTCTTGACCGGTTGATCGGCTGAGGGGGTGACAATATTCAGCAGCTGTATATATTTATCCGCCACCTCATATTGCTCTCGAGTTCTCAAGTACTTGAACCAGCCCAGGCTGGCCTGCATGGCGAGAATAATATTCTCCCTTACCGTTAATCCCCCTATGATCCCTTCGGCCTTCCGGTCTTCGGGGCAGAGTGCCACACCTCGCTCAATCGAATCAAGCGGGGAGAAATTCTTTACGGGTTTGCTATCCATGGTGATTCCCCGGCATGCAATTCCAGGGATATTGGTTCCAAAGAACCGGCGCGGCCAATTTCTTTTGCCTCAAGTAATGCCTCACTTCGAATGTGCTGGCTGCTTTCTTGCTTGATCTTGGACATGTCCTCCAGCTCGGTCAGGGAACGTCCTATCATTTTAACGATCAATTCCAGACGCGATAATTTAGCCGTCTCATAAGTTCCGACCAATGTCCCATTTCTGAGCACCGTGATTCTGTCCGCAACTTCGTATACCTGCTCCAAGAAATGGGTGATGAAAATGATTGCCACTCCATCGCTCTTGAGCTTGCGCATCACGCTAAAAAGCTGCTCTGTCTCATGCGTGTCGAGGCTGGAGGTGGGCTCATCCAAAATCAAGATCTTGGCGGACGAAATCTCCAGTGCCCGTGCAATCGCCGCCATCTGTTGGATGGCAACAGAACAGGAGCCCAATGTTTGGGTCACATCCAAATCAATATCCAGTCTCTGGAGGACTTCTTTGGCGAGGGTATTCATGGCTTTCCGATTGATGCTCCCCCATCTCATAGGTTCCCGACCGATCAGGATATTCTCTGCCACGGTTAAATTGGTGCAAAGGTTGACTTCCTGATAGACCGTACTGATGCCGAAGGCCTGGGCATGCTGAGGTGATCGGATGGTTACTCTCTGTTGGTCGAGCATGATCGTGCCGGCATCTGGCTGATCAACGCCGGTCAATACCTTGATCAGGGTGGTTTTACCTGCCCCGTTCTCGCCTACCACGGCATGGACCTCGCCTCGCCTCAGCGAAAAATCCACATTGTCGAGGGCCTGGACACCTGGATAGGATTTATAAATACCTTTCATGATCACGATTTCAAGATTTGGCTCGGCCATACATTACCTCAACTTATAAGACGGAATTTACTGGGTCTATTCGGTGGAGAAGCGACTTGCAAGCCACTGCTCCATTCAGGAAAGATTTTACGTTGGCGCTACAAGTTTTCTTATGAATGCTTTTGTCTAACATAGAATACACTTTGAATTCCGATAGCGATCAAGGTTAGCAAGCCAACACCGATGCGAGTCCACCAAGAACTCAGTGTGCCATTGAATTGGAGAATGGACACGATCGTACCGTGGATCAATACACCAAATAAGGTGCCAATGACGTTGCCGACGCCGCCGGTTAATGCAGTTCCTCCGATTACTACAGCAGCGATCGAGTCAAGCTCCATCCCTGTTGCAAACTGTCCATAACCTGCCAGCAATGATATGCTGAAGACGATTCCGCCCAGAGCTGAACAAAGGCCGCTGAACGCATAAACCAAAATCTTTGTACGAGCCACTGGCAGACCCATCAGGAGCGCGGATTGTTCGTTGTTACCCATGGCATAGATCGTGCGGCCAAAGCGTGTGAAGAAGAGCAGGTAAATCGCCACCAGCAACATGATCGGACCAACCAAAATGGCAGGGTAGATATACGCTTCGGCTATGAACGGAATATGGATCGGTGTCAGCGCCAGCTTCTTATAAAACGCATCCTTAATGGTCACCGAAGTCAGACTGATGATATAAGCCATGCCGCGTGCGAAGAAAAGGCCCATCAGGGTCGCAATAAAAGGCTGGACTTTGAGATATTGAATAATCCAGCCCATCAACCCCCCCAATGCGATGCCCATGACGATCATCAGCAGAATGACAATGTAGGGGCTCACCCCGCTCCGAAGCAATGCAGCGGAAGCAGTGCTGGTCAGGGCAATCATCCCGCCCACCGAAAGATCAATCCCACCGGTAATAATCACCATCGTCATCCCAATCGAAACAAGGAGCAGGCTGGCATCATTAATGAATAGATTGAAAAACACCTGTGGCTTTCGCATGGCGGGATACAGCCGACCGCCGATAAAATAGATCAAGACGAAGACCGCAAAGGTTAATAGTAGCGGACCGTATCGCAAAAGGATGAGTTTAGCTCGCTGTATCATGCTTAGAACCTCTTCGCTCGAACAATCGATTGATCAAACGGCGGGAGTAATCGGAGTAGAGCAGAATAACCAATAGAACCAGTACTGCTTTGGCGGCTAACAGAGCATTGGCCGGCACACCCAGGCTGTAGACTGTGACGGAGAAGGTCCAGATAACGACCGCGCCGATCGCACTGGCAAGCATGGAGAACCGTCCGCCCGACATCAAGGTCCCGCCCATGACGACCGATAGGATGGCATCCAGTTCATAGTACAGACCATTGTTATTCCCATCTGCGCTGTGGACATAAGAACTGAGGATCAGGCCGGCGATCGCACCACAAAACCCGCAGAACATATAGGCTAACAATTTGACGTTCTTTTCGTTGATGCCGCTATAGTAAGCCGATTTGGCATTGATTCCAACCGACTCAATGAATAAGCCGATGGAAGTCTTTCGCACCAATACCCAACCCAGGAGCAATACTAACGCAACGATATAAATCGAGACCGGCAAACCAAGGATAAAACCATTTCCAAACCAATAGTAGGGAGTGTAATAAATCGTCATGATCTGCCCAGCCGTAATGAGTTGGGCAACTCCACGACCTGCAACCATCAGGATCAACGTGGCAACCATCGGTTGGATTCTTCCTCTGGAAACAAGGAATCCATTCCATAAACCACATACTGTGCCGGCCGCCAGGTCGGCCAGGATGATGATCAGCAAGGGAGTATTCGTGGCATTCCTGGCCGTAATAGCATTACTGATCAATTGGTTGCCCAGGGATGGATTAATCAACACGGCGCCCATTGCCGCCGAGATCGCGATCACGGCGCCAACCGAGAGATCTATGCCGCCCGTGGCAATCACTAATGTCATTCCAATTGCCACCAGCATGAGCGGCGCCGCGTCAATAAAGATGTCAATGATATTACCGTACAAATGCTTTCCGTACACAGGGTCTTTTATGATGCCAACTTTGAAGAAACCTGGATTAATGATGGCATCAAATATCAGGATAATGATCCAGGCCGCAAGCGGCCAGAATACCTGGCTGTCACGGAATCGTCTAAGAAATGACTTCTGTTTCATAATTCTCCTGCCATGATATAAATCAGGGTCTGATCGTCCACGCTGCCTGAATATTCAGCGACCTTTTTACGGTCACGCAGTACCGCATTACGATCGCTGATTCGAAGTACGTCTTCCATACATCTTTCGTCAGTCGATACTTCCTAAACGATGAGACTCATTCCTCAGCATTATTATATTCTGGGCAATGACATTTTACAACGGCCGGAACGTCTGCCGTGGGAAAAACCTTTCTGTCAACTTTAATACATTCACCACGTCTTGCAAGAGGGAAGCGGCGTTTGATTGGCGCCGCTTCCCTGTCTCTACTAGATCAGTCCACGCAGAGGTGCGTAGACTTCAGGCGACTGTCAAACTTAGTACTTACGAGTCGGCAACAATTGGGCGGCGTTAGACGGGTAATAGACTGTCTCGTTGGTGAGCACTTCCTTGTCAATCGGCTGGCCGTTCATGAGTTTCAAGGACATATCCGCAACTTGCGGTCCCAGCAATGGATTGCATTCAACGTCAGCATTGAACCATCCATCAACCATGGCTTGGAAGCCACCGCGCGTGCCGTCCACAGATACGATCTTGAGATCGCCCGGCTTGATACCGGCTGCCTTCAAAGCTTCGAGGGCACCGATTCCCATATCATCATTCTGAAAGAATATGCCCTGGTAATCAGTACCGGCTTTATATTTCTGCACGAAAGCTTGCATCACAGGAAGAGCTTCCGCGCGGGTGAAGTTACCGGTCTGAGAATCCAGAATCTTGATGTTGGCATTTAGTTTCTCTCGGAGTCCCTTTGAGCGGCCAACTTGTGCACCGGAGCCGGTTGTTCCAGAGAGTTCAAGGATTGCACCGCCATTGGGCAGGAGTTTATTGAACTCTGCGGCAGCGCGTTGACCTTCCAAGTCCATGTTGGAACCAATATGAGCCGCATACAGGGATGGATCGGCACTGACGGAGCGGTCCACAATGATGACAGGGATACCGGCATTGTGGGCTTCGGTCAAAACAGTATCAAAACCATCTTCAACCACTGGAGGCAGCGCAATCACGCTGACACCCTGCTGGATGCAGGCGCGCATGGCAGAGATCTGATTTTCCTGCTTCTGCTGGGCATCGGAAAATACCAATTTGAAGCCGTCCTTCGTGGCTTCATCCTTGAATGAAGCAGTATCGGCCGTTCGCCAGTCGCTCTCCGCACCGAGTTGAGGGAAGCACATTACCATGTCTTTATAGGTACAATTGGGGCCGCATTTTGCTTCGCCAAATGTTTTCGGTGCCGGGGCAACAGCCGTTGCCTTCGCGCCGCATCCTGAAAGAACGAACGCAAGGGCCAGGGTAAAGGTTAATAAAATCTTTGCGATTTTCATCTAACACTCTCCTTTTTTTTTATTCTATGTACGAAGCATTTTCCAGGAGGAATGGCTTCGTAAAGTATTTGTGCGCCAATATATTGCTAACAAACTTGCTCTCATGCAGGCGCACCGGACCACTTCTTTTGCTCATTATTCTTGATTCTGTATTTGCCGACTTGGCATCCGATGCACCTCCTCATACTGGACCAGATCACTGGTGCAAAAAACAGAAATGGAAGGAGCCGCCCCAAGTGCTGATGGCAGATAAGCTTTTTCCCCCAGATAAGAAAGAGACGAGTTTTTCAAGTTATCTCTCACTTACAAGCACTCCCGTTAGCGTTCCCGTTATCGTTCACATTTGCTATGCTATATTAGCAAAAAAGAGGTGGTATGTCAAGAGGTAAGCAGGTACATTTTAGTTAAAACTGCCCAAAAAGAAGGTTTATGTATATAATATCCATAGATAAAATGTGTTTTCCATTAAAAATTTGCCTCTCCTACGAGTTTTTTGGATATTATTGACAACCACTTGACAAATTATTCCGGATTTGTTACTATGTTATCGTTATCGGGAACGATAACGAATAACGATACATTTGGTTTAATAAGGGCAACCATGAATATAAATAAACGTGCCACCATCAAACAGGTGGCCAAAGCCGCGGGTGTTTCCACGCAGACTGTATCCAGGGTAATCAATGATCGCCCAGATGTATCCATAGAGACACGTGATCGCATCCAACAAGTCATTGCAGAAATGAATTACCGGCCCAGCGCCCTGGCTCGAAGTCTGATCTCTCAGCGCAGTTATACCCTGGGGGTTGTCACTGCTGGATTGAAATACCTGGGTCCCTCGCGCACATTGAACGGCATTACCAGCATGGCAGAGGAATTAAAGTATGACCTTCTGCTCGAGGAACTCCCCCGTTTCGACACAGAAGATATTAAGCCCCTTTTACAAGATTTACTTTCCCATCACGTGGATGGAATTGTTTGGGCCGTGCCAGAGGTGGGCGATAATCGCCGCTGGGTGGATGAGATTCTTAACGATATGCCTGTGC
>JBEKVG010000210.1:0-5536 GCA_049514195.1 Anaerolineales bacterium
AATGGTATGAAAAGCAGCTCGAAGTCCCAGGCTGGTTCAAAGAGGAAGTTCCTGATCAGGGCAAGTGAGAAAGGAACGAAAAAGAAGCACTCCCGATTGCATCAGGTCCTGAGGGGGATAGGCATTGCTGGCGGAATTTGCATTGCGTTGCTCTTTCTATCCTATCTTGCATTGGCTACCTGGCCTGTCATCGGGGCACAGGGCTCAGATCTTCTGCGTGGCCTGATCGGAGATAAAGCAGTTGCCAGTCTGGAGATGCAGTTCAACCAGATGCAGGACGACGTCCAGAAACTTAAATATCATCTGGGGCTGGAAAAGCCCTCCGTGCCCTGGAATCCTCCTCAAGCGACGACTCCTATTCCGCTCCTGACGGAAACATTGACCTCCACTCCTGAAATCCAAACCCAAGCGGTTATTCAACCGACGACTACCTTAACTGTTTTGAATACTCCGCAGCCTACAGCCACGCCAAAGCCAACGGTATGGCAGCCAGCTCCCCTCACCCCTCTGGGTACTGCAACCGAAGAAGGGGTTTGGTCGGCTTACATCCAGGATACGGCAGGTTACACCGTAGCATACCGGACTTTCCTGCAGCCGGATCCTACCAGGCCCTATACCCTGGTCGCGATCGTGGCGATTGATCTGACCCGTACCAGGCTCCATTTTGTACTTGGCAGCATCGAACCGGCCGGGGAGAATACCCAGCCCCGCTCCGGCGCCATCCCGAAAACCGACCGGGTTGCCAATATCCTCCTGGCTGCCTTCAACGGTGGATTCAAAGGCCGGCACGGGGAATTTGGCGCCATGGCCGATGGCATCATAGCCCTGCCACCCCGGGAAGGCATCGGAACGCTGGTGATCTATAAAAGCGGACAAGTTAATCTGGAAGAATGGGGGCCGGGGTCGGCCATCACTTCCGATATGGATGCCTTCCGCCAGAATGGCCCATTGGTCATCCAGGCAGGCCAGATCAATCCGCGCATCCATAATAATTCTCCTGAGGATTGGGGCTACACGGTCAATGACGTGTCACCGACCGTGCGGACCGGTGTGGGGTTAAGCATGGATGCCAAGACGTTGTTCTATTTCTGCGGTCCCAGTCTTTCCATGGAAATGCTGGCAAAAACCATGCAGGCCGCCGGAGCCTGGAATGCAATCCAGTTGGACATCAATAATTACTGGGCACTTTTTGTAACGTTTCACCCATCCGGATCAAACCTTATCCCCGAAGCGCTGCTTCCCAAGTTGATGATTGCGAACATTGAACGTTATTTGTGGGATTACACACGGGATTATTTCTACATAACCAGCATTGTCAGGTGAATCCATCCTTTGTATTTCCCCCTTCCACAGAAAATAACGAAAAAACAGGGGCGAGCGGCACCTCGCGCCAACTCGCCCCTTATTTTTCAAAATAACCGCCTAGGCTTTTACAGGTGCTTAGTGAAAATAACCAGGTCGTCGCCGTCGCTGTAGAAATCCTTCAATGTAGCTTCGAGCGTGTAACCGGTGGCGAGATAGAAGGCACGTGTCGATTCGTATTCCGGCAGGCCGGAGGTCTCAACGATCAACAGACGACCACCCAACTTACGAATGCCATCTTCGGTAGCGCCCAGAAGGCCGCGCCCCACCCCGCCATGCCGGGCATCCGGGCTTACGGCGATCCAGTACAGGTCATAGGTCCGATCGGTCAGAGCACGTGGACCGTAACACGCGTAACCCAGAACATACCCAGCCTCCTTTTCAACGATGAAATAATAGCCACTGCGTTCCGGACCCTGAGTTTGGTACTCCTCCCAGAGTTCATCCACACATTCCACTTCTTCCCGGCTAAAGATATTGGTGTTGGCATTGACGGCGTGGATCTGCGGGCCATCTTCCCTGGTTGCTGTGGTGATCATTTTATCCATCCTTCGCGTTGGAGCGCGTGAATTAGAATGCGCTCGACCATCTGCGCATACGTCAGCCCGGCGGCACGCGCCGAGTTCCAAAACCCGGCATCCGGTGAGAGATCGGGCAATTCGTTGATATCAATAACATAGGGGATGCCATTGTCGAAGCGTATGTCCACCCGTCCCAGGTCGCGCAGGCCTGTGGCGCGGAAGGAGTCTTCGGCAGCTTTGTGCACCACCTGCTCTTCCTTGCCAGTCAAGGCAGCCGGAACACGGGCAGGGATATTTTGGAAATAAGACGATTCCGGTTTCCATTTTGATTCATAAGTTAGGACATGCTCAAGTGGATTGGGTATAGCGGAATAATCATCCTCGGCGATGGGGAGAATTTCCACAACTTCATTTCCCCACATGGCAACAGCCAGTTCGCGCCCACCGATAAATTGCTCAACCATGGCAGACTGCTGATATTCCTCGACAATATAGGCAACTCTTTTGAACAGATCTTCCCGGTTACAAACCACCGAACACAGGTCAATACCCATACTGGCGTCTTCGACCGAAGGCTTCACAATGGCTGGGAATTCCAGCCGGAATTCCCCTTCGGCCTTTTCAAAAACCTGGTAACGAGGGGTTGGAACCTCGAAGCGTTGCAGATTCTCTTTGCAATGTGGTTTATTAATGCAAAGTTCAATGGAATCAGCGCTGGCGCCGGTGTGGCTGAATCCCATCCGCTCAATCAAACGAATGACCTGTACGGCTCCTAAATTGTTTCCGTTGAAACCGTCACAATTATTGAAAATAAAAGTCTCATCCGGGGAAAAAGAATAAAGTTGGTTTTCTAGTTCATCAAGTGTGCCTTTGACCGGGATTTTAACAACCCGATAGTCCAGGCTGGATAAAGCATTGTATAAGTTCTGTGTGGCTGAAATGGTGCACTGGATTGCCAGTAAATCCTGAGGATCGCCTCTAGTTACCTCTCCATCTTCGTTGTAAAGAATCGCAACCTGGCGGGGACTAAGACCGTTCATAGTGATCTCGGATTAAAATAATTCCCTGAGAAGGGAGCCGAGTACGCAACTGTTCTGTGCGGGTCCGCGTTATTTTGGATGAAAGAAAAACAGAATTTCCACGCTTGTCCATATACAGAGTAATCATACTCTGGTTTTGTATCTTAAAGAATAAGATTTTTATGATAGGGGAGAATTTAGCTTATTGATGATTTTTCAGTAGCCAAATAATGACATTTGTCCTCTTGATTTGGGCTGGAGATTTCCCCGTTATAATCGGACTGTTTGTCCATTCCAGGAGAGCTATGGCCAATCAGGAAATCAAAAAGGATAAGCGTTCCGCAGCATTAAGTTCCGTTATCGCTGCAATTGGACTAACCACATTCAAGCTCATCGTTGGCATTTTAACCAACTCGCTTGGTATTCTGGCCGAGGCCGCCCATTCCGCTCTGGACCTGGTGGCAGCTGCCATGACCTACTTCGCCGTGCGAGTCTCTGACAAACCTGCTGACAAGGAACATCATTTCGGCCACGGCAAGATCGAAAACCTATCCGCTCTTTTCGAGACGCTGCTTTTATTGGCAACCTCCGGCTGGATTATCTACGAGGCCGTCCAGCGCCTGTTCTTCCATCCTAATATTGTCCCGGAAGCCTCGGTCTGGTCATTTGTCGTTATGGGTGTATCAATCGCAATCGATTACACCCGTTCTCGTATCCTGTACAAGGCTGCCAGGAAGTACAAAAGCCAGGCTCTCGAAGCAGACGCTCTGCACTTCAGCACCGATATCTGGTCCTCCTCAGTGGTCATCCTGGGCTTGATTGGGCTGACAATTGCCGGGCATGTCTCGAGTTTGAACTGGATGCACAGAGCCGACTCGGTTGCCGCCCTGGTAGTAGCCGTCATTGTCATTTACGTCAGCGGCCGACTCGGCTGGCGGACGATCTCAGCCTTGCTGGATACCGCCCCAAAAGGACTGGCGGATAAGATCGAAAGGGTCGCTGCCCGCGTGCCGGGCGTGGTAGACGCGCACGCTATCCGGATCCGCCCTTCCGGCGCACACTTGTTTATTGATATGCATGTGACCATGGACGGAAGTCTAACCTTGCAGGAGGCACATGCCGCCACCGAGATAATCGAGGATACCATCTTGAAGGAAATCTCGACGGCAGATGTGACTGTCCACGTAGAGCCGGCAGATATACCAAAGCCCTCTACAAAGAAAATAAAAAAGAAAGCAAAGCTATAAAACTGACGCGCGCTGCGTGTCAAAACTACTTACAAATGGTTTGGTATTTGTCTGCTCAGCCTTGCAGTTTCTCCCATTCAGCCAGCCATGCGTCCATCTCATGCTGGACCCGCTGGTATTCCCTGCCCAAATGCGCCACCTTGGCAGGGTCAGCGGGGGGAATCTCCAGCCGGTAACCGATCTGCCCCAGTTCCACTTCCAGGGTGGCAATCTTATTTTCTACTTCCTGCAGGCGCGCCAGGCGACGACGCTCTTCCTTAGCGGCCGGATCGGCGGTCCGGCGTACTGCACGCGGCACAACAGCTTTGGATACATCAACGGCACGCAGCGCAGCCAGGCGTTCCCGCTCCACCCTGCGCTGGCTGTAGGTCCCTTCGAAGAGCGTCAGGGTGGATTCGTCAGGTTCCACTTCCCAGATCTGCGTGCCAAGAGCGTCAATCAGATAACGGTCATGCGTGACCAATAGAATCGTCCCGGCGTAGTCATCCAAGACGGCTTCCAGCACCTCCTGCGAGGGGATATCCAGGTGGTTGGTGGGTTCATCCAATAACAGCAGGTTGGTATCCTGCAAGGCCAATTTAGCCAGGGCCAAGCGGCCGCGCTCGCCGCCAGAGAGGACAGATACCTTCTTGAAAGCGTCATCGCCGGAGAAGAGATATTTCCCGAGATATTCACGGATTTGTCCCGGCAACCAGTGCGGCATGACCGAATCGATTTCCTGGATAAGAGTATTTTCAGGATTGAACCCCTCATGCGCCTGGGCAAAGTAACCGATTTTCAGAGAAGCGCCCAGCCTCACTTCACCTTCCAGCGGTTCCAGTTGGTCGAGCACGGTCTTCAAGAAGGTCGTCTTGCCAGCACCATTCGGACCGATTAGGGCGGCGCATTCGCCGCGTCTCAGAAGGATATCCGGTGCGGAGAAAAGCAGATGCCCGGGATAACCAATACACAGGTTCGAAGTCCGCAGGACAAGTTCGCCGGAACGCATGGCTGGTCGCAGGTTCAGGTGCAGGCGCGGCAGAGTTCGCCGGGGAGGCCGCAGCGCCCGTACGCGCCGCTCGGCTTCCTCAGGCCCAAACGGTGAAGTGGCTATGGTCACCTCTTCGGCGATCTCGGCCCATTTCTGGTTGAGTACGGCCTCAATGCCGACCTGCTCGATTGCCTGGACGATGCGGCTCAACCGGCGTAGCTTGCCCTTGGCCTGGCTGACATTCTGGCCGGAGATATTCTTCTTGATATATTCAACATCCTTGAGTAGCTTTTCTTTCTCGGCTTCGAAGGTCTCACGGCGATGTTCCCAGCGCAGTTCACGCGTTTGCAGGTAAGCCGAGTAGTTGCCGGGGTAGCGTTCAATGTTGCCAAAGGCCATCTCCAAAATGCCGTTGGC